>NZ_JAUPTE010000119.1:0-13054 GCF_036701705.1 Microcoleus sp. w1-18aA5
AATCTAAAATCTAAAATCTAAAATCTAAAATCTAAAATCTAAAATCTAAAATCTAAAATCTAAAATCTAAAATCGATCTATGCTGGTAACGTTAAGGTAAATGTTGACCCCTTGCCAAACTCGCTAGCCACAGTAATTTCTCCCCCCAACATCTGAGAGTATTTCTGCGCTATTGCCAAACCCAAACCCGTACCTCCGTACTTGCGGGTAGTCGAAGCATCAGCTTGCGTAAAAGGTTGAAATAACTTTTGTAGCTGTTCAGGAGTCATCCCAATCCCAGTATCACTACAATTAAAAATTAACTGTTCTGAATCCCAACTATTCTCGTCATTTTTAATTCTTTCAACGCTAAGTAGAATTGTTCCTTTATGAGTGAACTTAGCTGCATTGCTGAGCAAATTAAACAAAATTTGAGTAAGCTTAATTTGATCGGAATACAATTCGCCAATATTATTAGGACACTCCACATTCAGGCGATTTGTATTTCGCAAAAATAGCGGTTCCACAGTTCTAGCTACATCTTGAACGACCTCCGACACGTCAAAAGTTTCTAATTCCACTTCCGCGTGACCGGCTTCAATCTTCGACAAGTCCAGAATATCATTAATTAAGGTTAGTAAAAGCTGGCCTGAATTGTGAATTCTCTCTAAATCAGACACAAAATTTTCTTCGCCCAAATCTAAAGCCTCTTCTTGTAGAATCTCGCTGTAACCGATAATCGCATTCAGAGGAGTTCGTAGTTCGTGGCTCATGTTAGCCAAAAACTGACTTTTAGCCAAACTAGCTGCTTCTGCTGCTTCCTTTGCCTTGTAGAGTTCGGCCTCGGCTTGCAAGCGGTCGGTCACGTCGTGAGCCAGAACTAATTCAGCATTCCTGCTATCAAATACCAGACCATAAGAAGTAATTTCTACATCAATAATTGTTCCGTCTTTTTTCTGGTGCTGCCACACACCTGCAAACTCACTACCGGCATCTACTTGGGATATATTTTCTAGCAATTTCGGCAGCTCTTGGGGGGGACGAATGTCCGCAACGGTCATGTTGAGAAATTCGTCGCGAGTGTAGCCGTAGTGTTCGATAGCAGACTGATTGACGGCTATAAATTCCTGAGTTTCTAAATCGTAAACCCACATCGGATGGGGGTTATTTTTAAACAAAAGTCTGTAGCGTTCTTCCGAGGCTCGCAGTTCGGCTTCTGCTTGCTTGCGCTCGGTAATGTCGCGGACAACTGTGCAAATAATCTCGCGGCCTCCGTAGGAAATCACGCTCCCGCTCACTTCTACATCCACGCAGGAACCGTCTCGGCGGCGGTAGAGAACTTCGCCAATTCTGAATTGTTTGTCCGTCAGAAGCAACTCGATATTGTTGTCAATTAGGTCTTTAGAGTAAGCGATGATATCGTAAATAGTCAGTTGCGAAATCGCATCAAGACTGTAATCGAGCAAGTCTGTAAACGCTGTATTGGCTTCCAAAAGACGTTTGGTTTGAGCGTCCCACAGGAAAATGCAATCTGTAGCTTGCTCCACGACAGCTCGGTAGCGGGCTTTTTCCTCAAGTTGTTCGCTTTCGGCTTGGGCGATCGCACTCAACATTCCGTTGATAGTATGGGCAAGGTCGGACAACTCATCTTCGCCCGTCACAGGTAGTCGCACCGAGAGGTCTTGGCTGCTGCTGACGTGGTTGACTGCTTTCGCCAAACCGCTCAACCGAGACAGCACCAGATGCTCTAGCAGCAGCAGAGTGCAGCCGACCAACCCAACTCCCGCTAGCGCTACAGACCCCAGCAGGTACAATAAACTAATTTGACCTTGCCGATATATTTCTCTGGGGATATCCACCCGCAATAGCAGCGCAGGTTGGTTGTAAATATCCCGGATCAAAGCGTAACCCGCGATCGACTCTTCGCTTAAAGGACGCACAAAAATCGGTTTTTTTTCCGACAGTTTCTCCCGCGCTTTCTCGAAGTCTGCAGGCAACTGAGCCTCATTAACGCTGTGTACAATGAGTGGCAAGCGAGTAATTTTAGAAACCTTCGCAATGCCCGTAGCATCCAAATTGCGCCCGAATACCAGCGTACCCCGGATCGGGCCGGTGCTTTTAGTCGTGAGAATTGGCCGGGAAGTAATCAGTATTGGCCCTGACGGTAGCAGCAGGATACCAGCGAGGCTGCTTTTGGCGTTGGGGTGCTGCAACAGCGGGTCGCTGAGAGAAATGCGCCGTTTTAATGCTTCTGGAACAGGCGTTAGTTTCAGCTTTTGGCTGTCTAAACCCGTACTGTAAACTATTTTGCCAGAAGTATTGACAAAAATGGCTATATTAACTCTTATATTAGCCAGCCCTTCTGGAATTAAATTGGAGGCAATGAATTTTGAGTTGCGGTTTTGGATGAAAGTGTAGGTGTCGTCCCAGGACGACCAGTCGGCAAAGCGCGAGTTGAAGTCATCTGCGGTTTGCCCGAACACGCTGAGCACTCCCTTGACAACCTGTGTGGCTTCTTGTTCCTCTGCTTTGATCAGGCTGCCCAAGAGGATGCTTGAGGAGGCGACATACAGAATGCCAGTCAATCCAGCAATGGTAATGCCAACAATCGATAGTGTTTTCCGACGCAGTTTCATCTTGCCATGTGTGTGGTGTCCGTCCGAAATCTCAACTCAGGAGCAATTTTACTACTGTTTCCTGAACCCTGACCGAAAGCAATTTGCTCCGGGGCGTCCGATGTATCAGTCGGGTTGCTTTCTTCTATTCTAAAATCTAAAATCTAAAATCTAAAATCGATTGACTGGTGGCGCAGCGCGTGTTTCCTACTTTTCCCACACCTGCTGTTTGTGAGATTCTTTGCAAATTCCCAAGATGCGCCGATCGTTCTCGCTGATGGTAGAAATTGGGTAATACTGTTGCAGGTTTACCGAGTAGGGAGAGCGACTGCCGTCGTAACTATCCACTACTGTTAAATTTAACTGAGTTCGATCGCCCGTGCCGTAAAAACAGTAAAAAGCAGACCGAGGCAGGTAAAAAGCGCCGACTACCTTACTCTGCCGCATTTCAAATACAAAATATTCTTGTTTAATTTCCTCTGGCTGGCTCGACTGGCCGTAGAGGTAAATGCCATCTGCTAAACCTGTGCTAGCTGTATCTGCCCCAGGATTTGGCAGAGATTGCGAGCTTAAAACGCCGGATTTGATGTCCGAGTCGTGTGCCCGGCGTGCGGGGAATGGGATGCTCAAGTTACCGGGCGAGAGAGCAAGCACGATCGCGATCGCTTCTAAACTTCCTGTCAATATCAAATAAGTCAAAACCACTCCAGACCCCAAAATTTAAAATAGCTGGTTCCAAGCGCCTCTTGTACCAGTTTCACCAAGATTGTAGAGAAACCGGGTATTTGGCTTAATATTGGCTATAAACTTAAAGGAACGATCGCCCGCCCGGTTCCTGAAGTTAAATCTAAGATTAGTTTTGACAAATTTTGCCTCCGCCCCGATCGGGCGATCGACCTCTCAAATAATACCATTTTAGATTTTAAATTTTATATTAAATAACTGAATAATTTGGCCTGACCTATTCCATAAGGGTTTGGAACACTGGCCTACAGTTGGATTCTTTTTTTTAACTGTATAAAAGTATTCTTCCCTGCAGCGCCAACAAGAAAAAAAAAGTTGAGATTTTGGGGAAAATCTCAACTTTTTTAGTGACTAACTAGCCAAGTATTCTCGGACTTGAGATTGGCGGCGCCGCAGGTGGGCAAGGGCTTGATGTTCTAGCTGCCGCACCCGTTCCCGGCTGAGATTTAACCGTTCTCCGACTTTTGCTAGAGACATTTCTGTGCCGTCTTCCAAACCGAAGCGCAAAATTATTACATCTCGCTGCTGGGGGGTAAGTTCTGATATCAAAGTATTGAGGTCTTGCCGCAGTAATTCCGAGGTAATGTAGTTGTCTGGAGATGCCGTTTCGTCTTCTAAGAGTTCTTGCAGTTCGGTATCTTGGTTGTCTCCTACCCGCAAGTCCAAAGAAACTGGATGTCTTGCCATCAGCAGGTATTCCCGAATTTGGGAAGGGTGCAGTTCCAAAGCGGCGGCAATTTCGGCAGGGGAGGGAGACCGGCCCAACTGCTGGGTGAGTTCCCGCTGCACCTTTTTGATTTTGTTGAGTTTTTCGGTGATGTGAATTGGCAATCGAATTGTGCGGGCGTGTTGGGCGATCGCGCGGGTAATTGCTTGCCGAATCCACCAGTAGGCATAGGTAGAAAATTTGTATCCCCGCATCGGGTCAAATTTTTCGACTCCTCGTTCTAAACCGAGGGT
Organism: Microcoleus sp. w1-18aA5; assembly: GCF_036701705.1. Taxonomy (NCBI): domain Bacteria; kingdom Bacillati; phylum Cyanobacteriota; class Cyanophyceae; order Oscillatoriales; family Microcoleaceae; genus Microcoleus; species Microcoleus sp. w1-18aA5. The sequence continues at coordinate 4,299 of NZ_JAUPTE010000119.1, forward strand.
GCCTTCTTGAATTAAATCCAAGAATTCCATATTGCGTTTCTGGTATTTTTTGGCGATCGCCACTACTAGCCGCAAATTGGCTTCAATCATCTTTTGCTTGGCCCGCCGCCCTATTTGTAAGATGCGGCTAAGTTCAGGTTCGGTCAACTCCATTTCGGCAGCCCACTCTTGATTCGTCAGATCCCGCTGCCATTCTTTAGCAAGTGCTTGTTTTGCTTCGATTAATTTCATCATTTGCTGCACCTGCTTCCCGAAAACAATTTCTTCTTCTCGGGTTAGCAGGGGTACGCGACCGATCTCGTGCAGATAGGTACGAACCGTATCCGTTGAGGAGTATGGCCGGCTGCCCATGCGATCGGCTTTCACTGTTTTGTTTTTGGGGGTTGTGGTGGACATGGGTGAGTATTGCACTCCTTGTAACAACAGATAAAAAGTTGGTGATACCCTGTCCCACTTTTGCAAGTGGGATAAAGACTGCGACAAAGGGGATGTTTCCCCTCTTGTTTATCGGTGACGATCGGTAGAAGCTTTTTGTTTGGAATTACTTTTGTGCTGGATTTTCCAGTAATCCCCCTCGATTTTCGGTAGCTCGCTAGCTTTAACGGCTAGTTCAAGGCGAAGTGAAGCAAGAGTTTAGTTTTCTCAATATTATTCCCAATTTTGAGGATCGTAAAGAGTAAAAACCTCTGTCTTAAGGTCAAGATTCTACATTTTTCCTTAAGGTTTTGAATTCCCTGTTAGTTTTAACTGCCACTCAACTTCACAATACTCATGCAAACAGACTCATGCAATTCGAGGGCTTTGTTTTGCTCTCTGTTCCATCATCGCTTGAAATTTTCTCGCTGCCTAGATGGTGGGATGCGAGATAACCGAACTCGATCGCCGTATTAGATGCCAGTAAGTGTTTAAAATATTTATTGACATTTTTATTTAAATATGCTAAGCAAATTCTGCTACGAGTAACCAAAAGGTGTATAAAAGCTGGCTGTTGCCCTGTTTGACTTTCATTGTACTGCGAGGCTCCACGATCTCCATCATGTTTAACCTTATGCAAATTTTGGGCAGTTAGGGATGAGGGGTAAGGGGGTGAAAGGGGAAAAGCTTCTGACGGAAAGCTGGGGGCTAATTTTTTTCCGGTTCGATCGATCGCTCTTTTTCGTTTATAACTGAAGCAAAAATCTTCATATTTCTGTCATTGCCAGCGATCGCCAATTTTTCGCCAAGACTAATTTACAGGAAAATTCGCCTAAGTTCTGTAATGAATCTAGCACTTATCAATCTAAAATCCCAAATCCATTTTAGCAGATTCTGCCTCGGCAAATACTTCTTCATCGGGCATTTCTTGCCAGTCAATATCCCCGATTTCTCTGTAGAATTGCTCGTCATAGGGGCGAGTTTGCACGACTACGGGCATCGGTACGGCGTGCCCCAAAACTAATGCTTGCTGTTTGGAGTCGAGTTTTGCCAAAACTGAACGCAAACTCTGCCCTCCCGAAACGCCGGTAAAAATAGCATCAATGTCTTTATCGTCGTTTAGCAAAGCTGTGATCCGTGTTCCGACTTGCGACATGACTTCCGCGTCAATTCCTGACGGGCGCTGGTCTACAATTAGCAGGGTGACAAAGTATTTTCGCATTTCTCGGGCGATCGTACCGAAAATAGTCGATCGCACGATCGCCGGATCGAGAAAGCGGTGAGCTTCTTCAATGGTAATCACCAATGGCTGCGGGCGATCGCACGGATTTTTGCTCTGCAAAAACTTCTCTGCTTTCCGCACGTAAGCTTGGTGAATGCGGCGAGTAATCACATTTGCAGCCAACATATACGACAGCAAATCCGAGTGGGAACCAAACTCAATTACTACATTTTTGCCGCCATCCAAACACTGCAAAACTTCAGTTACATAATTTTTCGGACAGCGTTTCCGAATGTATTTCAAATCGTTTAATCGCTCTAACTTTCGCTGCAAAGCCATAATCGAAGACTTATTTCCCCGTTTTTCTTCGCAAAACATTTGGATATCTTCGTTGGTCATTTCCAGCAACTTGTTGATCCAACCACTGCCCAACTCATTTCGCAAAATAATCGCATTTTCGATACTAGCTTCCGACAAATTTAGCTCGCGCTGCACTAGCGCGATGTCTTCCACTTCAATTTGATCGAAACTTAAAAACAACTCTTGAGCGTCGCGGACTCCCCGGCGTTTTGTCGATTCTGGATCGAGGGTATAAATCTGCATTTTATCGGGAAACAACTGCCGCAAACCCTTAACAGTGCTGAACTGTTTCCCTTCCGAAACAGCTTCCCACCCGTACTCCGAGTGCATATCGAAAATTAAATTAACTGCAGCTTGCTTGCGAATAATTCCCGACAGAAGCAAGCGAGTCAGAAAAGATTTTCCAGTTCCCGACTTGCCAAAAACTCCGTTGCTGCGTTCCACAAATCGGTCTAGATCCAAGCACACAGCAACGTCCATGTCAATCGGTTTGCCGATCGCAAAATTGCGGCGATACGGGTCATCTTCCCAGCCAAAAACTGCCCGAAAATCAGTTTCTTTGGCATCAAACACCTGCGAAAAGTGGCTGGGAATAGTTTTGACCGGCAGCAACTCAATATCCGCCCCGGTTTGTGACTCAAAAGAAGCCAAATTTCCTAACGCCAACTTATTCTCGCGAACTCCGCCGTTTTTCGTCGGGTCGAAAATTGCCTGCTGTTTTTCTCTTTCAGCAGTCAACATCAACATCGGCGACAGTTCGATCGTACCGTAGGTGCTGCTACCAGCTAGCACTGCCAGCAGAAAATCGTCGTCGGGATTGGGAGGATTCGATAAAATGCGGGCGCTAGAAGTTCCCAGAGACACATCGGTGAGCATACAGAAAAAGTGCGATCGCACCCCCCGCACTACTAGAAATTTCCCCACCCTCATATCTTCCACCGAAACATCGGCGTGCAGTCGCACTTCTAATCCCTTGCTCAGGGAACCTTGAATAACAGAGCCTAACGGTCGATCCATTTTAGATTTTAGATTTTAGATTTTAGATTGTTCAGATAGATTTTAGATTTTAGATTGTTCAGATAAATGACTGCTTTCCTGTCAACTGTCAACTGCCAACTGCCAACTGCCAAATGACTAATTACCATTCCGATTCTAGCGGCAATTCAAAAAAACTTGGACTCAGATCTAGATCTGTCAAATCCGTTTCGCTCAAATAAGCGTCAGTCAAAAATACCCCTTTTAAACTTGCGCCTTTGAGGTTAGTACCTTTCAGGTTAGCACCTCTGAGATTAACTCGGAATAAATGAGCATCGCTCAAGTCGGCCTCAGTTAAATCTGCTCCCTCCAAATTTACTCTCATCAAATCTGCTTTTCGGAGATCAGCTTCGTTTAACTTAGCGCCACTGAGGTCAGCTTTTGTCAAGTCTACACCTCTCAAGTCGGCCCCGCTCAAGTTAGCGAACAGCAAAGTAGCTCCGGTGAAATCTGTCTCCCTCAAATCGGCATCCCTTAAATTAGCGCCGCTGAGGTCAGCCCTGGTTAAGTCTACACCCCGGAGGTCAGCAGAACTCAAGTTTACTTGGTGTAAAATTGCGCCGCTTAAATCGGCTCCTCTTAAATCTGTTCCCTCCAAGTTTGCACCTTTGAGGTAAGCTTTTTTTAAGCTAGCTCTGCTGAGGTCTACATTTTTGAGATTGACCGAAGTTAAGTTAGAAGCGCTCAAATTAGCTCCGCTTAAATCTGACCCGTTTAAGTCGGCTCCGGTTAAATTTACCCCTTGCAGCGATACATTGGGAGCAATTAAATAAGCTCCGCCCAGAGCGGGGTCAATGCCTTCGGAAAACAAAGTCTTGTTGCTGTAAACAGCTTTTTCTAAAATCGTGGCGTTCAAACTGGCTTCCCTCAAGTCCGCTCCGCTGAGGTTGGCTCCTGCTAAGTTTGCCCGATCGAGTTTTGCGCCAAATAAAATAGCTTGGTATAGGTTTGTCCGCCGCAAATCGGCTCCTTTTAAATCCGCTTCGGTCAAATCTACCATAGCCAGATTTAAGCCAGGGAGAGAAGCATTGGGAGCTAGCAAAAATGCTCCCATTGCACCCGGATCAATATCTTCGGGAAAGATAGTCCGGTTGTTGTATACGGCCTTGTCTAAAATGGCACCGCTCAACTGAGAACCGCGTAAATCCGCCCCGCTAAGGTTGGCTCTGGTTAAGTTGGCTTCGTGGAGATTTGCTCCTACTAAATTAGCCTTGATCAAACTTGCTTGTTTGAGGTTGGCTCCCGTGAATTCGGCTCCTACGAGATTAGCTTCTCGGAGGACAGCACCAGTCAAATTAGCTCTAGTGAGGTTAGCTAAATTAAGAAATGATTCAGCTAAATCCGCCCCGCTGAGATTGGCGCCGGTGAGGTCGGCTTCAATCAGGTCTGCATACCTGAGCATAGCGCCGCTGAGGTTAGTTTCTCGGAGATCCGTGCCTCGGAGGTTGGCTCCCCGGAGTTCCGCACCGCCAAGGTTGGTGCCTTTAAGTGCTTGTCCCCTGAGATCGAGTCGGTGCAGAAAGTCACCAACGTTCATTTCCATGTCAAATTTACCCTCTCTATTCCGATACTTTTTTCCTAACCTTTGAAATCAAGTTAGATATTCTGAAAGTATCTTTGCTGAGTTCTGGTCAAAACCATTGTAATCATCAATAGCCACAACTGGTGCATCTGGCGGATAGTGTTCTGGAATATCGTCAATGGCTACCCAAGGTGAGTTTTCTGCTTGATTTTGTCGAAGATACTCAAGAACTTCCTGGTGGCGTAAATATTTGTGTTGATGAATATTTTTGGGGCTTAGAAAAGGGGTGAATCCGATAATACGGATAGCGATATCTGGTGAAAATAATGGCGGTATTACCTCGAAGGGGAATATTTCACGCCAGGATGATGAAATTACTACTCGCGCATTAGGATAGGAACGAAGGACATTCTCAAAGTGATTAAGGCAAGCCGAATTAAATTTCATTATATCTGTTGGCAAGCTCGATGTTTCATGTCTTCTGTCAGGAATAAGTACACCATCAATGTCTAAAAAAATTAACATTAATTAAAAAGCCTCTTGAATGATTTAATGACTATTAATACTGCTTAATAATATAAATGTGCATCGAAGGTTCTCTATCAAGTGTCGCTATATCGACTTGTTATATCATGTCCGATGGATTGACCATAATATCTCGACCGGGCGGGTTTTTGAGATTGTCAATTATTGGCAAGTATTGTTGGTAAACCCGCCCCTACCTGATTTCTGGTAATCGACCGGACATAATATTAGACGGCAATCCACATTGTTATTCACTGTTGTTATTGGTAGCTGCTTTCTGACGAATGGAAGATGCTGGTATCAACAAGTATTGTTCTAAAATTCACTGTTTTTCTGGGCTGCTGCCTTCCCCCCTGCTGGGGTAGGGGGGGTTAGCTTCTACCTTCTGCTTTCAGGCAAGAGGAGCAAAACTGTAGATTTTTTGAGGTTCGAGCCGATCGCAAATTCTGGTTAATTCCGACAACAGGAATGTCTCGCGATCGAGCTGGACTTGCAGGGTTTTGAGCGGATCTCCACCGGAGGAAACCATGAATTCTAATGTTTGCAAATTCGGCTCAGTGCTGATTTCATCCAAAATTTGGCCGATCGCCTTGACGTAAGGATGGTTTACATCCAAGTACCAGTCGGGGGCTGCGAGTCCGGCTTGATCGAAGCCGAGGTGAACGATGAGGGAGCCTTCTCCGAAAAGGGCTATGCCCACCGGCCGCGCTTCTTCTTGCAGCAGCAAGTGCTGGTTAGCCGCAAAATGCCGCAGTTTTTCGAGGTGTTCGTACCGATTTTGAATGGCAGAATCTTCCTCTTTTCCTTCTCCTTTTTCGTTCCACTGAATCGCCACTGTTACTAAATAAGTTTGCAGTAGCATATGACCGAGTTTTTCGGCTTTTGTTGCCAGATAGATCGAGTTGTAATCTGTGGCTTCAATTAGTAAGGGGACGCGATCGGCTACTTCAATCCCGTAACCTTTCAAACCCGCAATTTTGCGCGGGTTGTTGGTAATCAACCGAATTTTTTTTACTCCCAAATCGTTGAGCATTTGTGCTCCGACGCCGTAGTTCCGCAAGTCGGCGGGAAATCCCAACCGTTCGTTGGCTTCTACAGTATCGAATCCCAAATCTTGCAGCGAGTAAGCTTTTAGTTTATTTACCAATCCAATACCCCGACCTTCTTGGCGCAAGTAAACGATGACGCCAGAACCGACATTTTCGATCATTTTCAGTGCCGCTTGCAGTTGCATCCGGCAGTCGCAGCGCAGGGAACCCAAAGCATCGCCGGTCAGGCATTCGGAATGCACCCGCACCATCACGGGTTTGTCTTTAAATTCTGCCGGATCGCCCTTGACAATAGCAACGTGTTCTGAATTGTCTTGGGTGTCGCGGTAGGCGTAAATCATAAACTCGCCGAATTGAGTGGGCAATTTGGCGACGGTTTCCCGGCGGACGAATCGATCGTGCTTGAGTCGGTAGCTAATTAAGTCGGCAATACTGATTATTTTGAGGTTGTGGAGTTTGGCGTACTCGATTAATTCCGGCAACCTCGCCATCGAACCGTCGGGGTTTTGAATTTCGCAGATGACGCCGCTGGGATACAGACCCGCGAGTCTGGCGAGGTCAACCGAGGCCTCGGTGTGACCGGCGCGTTTGAGGACGCCACCGTCGATCGCCCGCAGGGGGAAAATGTGACCGGGACGGCGCAAGTCTTGAGGTTTGGTGTCCGGGTGAATGGCTACTTGGATGGTGCGGGCGCGGTCTTCGGCCGAGATGCCGGTACTGACGCCGTTGACTGCATCAATGCTGACAGTGAAGGCAGTTTGGTTGTTGTCGGTGTTCTTGCTGACCATGAGGGGCAGTTCCAGGCGATCGAGCCTTTCGCCACTCAAAGCCAAACAAATCAAACCCCGCGCGTTCACGGCCATGAAATTGATGTTGTCGGGGGTGGCGAATTGGGCGGCACAAATCACGTCGCCTTCGTTTTCGCGGTTTTCGTCATCGACTACTACCACGATGCGACCTGCTTTGAGGTCTACGAGGGCGCTGTCAATTGAGTCAAATTGAAAGGATTGAGTTGAGGTGTTGTTATTTGTCACTGAGGAGTTCAAGCTATAAACAGTAATGTTATGGAAATAGAATGTATTTTCGATTGTAACCTTTTGTTTCCGACAGGGGGATTCCACGATCGAGATGAGTTTGACAAGATTTCTGAACTCACTTACTATAAATCTTGTACTTTGTCAATAAAATCTTTCCCTAATATTGCATGAGCTTGACTGATATCGCGAGGCTTTTAGGTAAACCGTACTTCCAAGCTCCTAATTGCTTAATTTATAACATGGACTGTTTGGAAGCATTGAAGCTGCTGCCCGCTCAATTTGTAGATTTAACCGTTACCAGCCCGCCTTATAACATCGGCAAAGAGTACGAAAAATCCTTGGTGTTAGATGAGTATTTAAACTGGTGCGAGCAGTGGATAGGAGAGGTTTACCGGGTAACGCTCGATCGAGGAGCGTTTTGGCTTAATTTAGGTTATTTGTCAATTCGCGATCGGGCAAAGGCAATTCCGATTTCCTATCTGCTTTGGGACAAAGTGCCTTTTTATCTAATTCAAGAAGTTGTCTGGAACTACGGCGCGGGAGTTGCGGGCAGCAAGTTCTTTTCACCCCGCAATGAAAAGTTTCTCTGGTATGTAAAAAATCAGTACCAGTATACATTTAATTTGGATGAAGTGCGCGATCCAAATGTGAAATATCCGAATCAGAAAAAGAACGGCAAGATTAAAGTAAACTTAAAAGGCAAAAATCCGACGGATGTTTGGCAGTTCCCAAAAGTTACGTCGGGGAAAAACCGAGCTTCAAAAGAACGCACGCCTCACCCCGCTCAATTTCCTGTTGCTGTTGTCGAGCGCATCATCAAGTCTGCATCGAATTTAAACGAAATTGTTTTAGATCCGTTTATGGGTTCCGGTACTACAGCAATTGTGACTCTGGGTTTGCAGCGTCAAGTTATTGGATTTGAAATTAGGGCTGATTACTGTGAGATTGTCGCTAGTAGAATAGATAATTTTTTGATGGACAAGGAACTCAGAGAAGCACAGTTATCTTTATTCTAAAGTTGGTAGTTGCAGCAATTTATAACGTTCAACAGCAGGACTTAATTTCGCTTGTTGCCCAGTTGTAGCCGCTTGACCTTGCCAATCTTCTCGGTCTAACCATCCAAATCTGACTAAATTAATCTGCGGTACTTGTGAGCCTTGAACGTTTTTGTTAAATTTCTGGAAATTAATAACAAGATAATAGCCCGATTTATTTTTATTTCCTTCTATACCAGTAGTGCTTAGTTGAGTATAACTGCGATTTCCATATGTATTACGATTACTTGAAGACGTTTTAATCTCTATCGAGAAGCAATCATCTAGAAGACAGACTATATCTTTTTCAGTAGCAGTTTCTTCGCGGCGCCAAATTTCTGGGTATCGCCTAGCCAATTCTAATGGGATGAGTTCGTGCAAAAAGTATCCCATAATTTGGGGGCGGGGAAATAAATCTACACCTATTTGATAGTTTTTACTGGTTAGATTAGATTCAAATATTTCTCGCCAGACTTGAATCAAGCTGTTCGACATCTAAACTGCATTAACTAAGTTACCTTTGTTTTTGATCTTTCGGTTCCATTTCATAATTAATTC
>NZ_JAUPTE010000120.1:0-12858 GCF_036701705.1 Microcoleus sp. w1-18aA5
AAACTTATATTTAACTCGGCTTGAAGATATCGATCGCTCTTATTCTTGATGTGCGATCGATTATTCAGCAAGCCCTAGTTAACGTGATCTCGATGAGGGCGATCGCAACTGGGAAACACAGGCTCCTCTGACTCGTGCCCACCACCAACTGAGTGAGATTGCCCAGGTGCGGACCAGACAATATCTTTCAGCCCAGTAACTAAAATTATAAATTGGAGGCTCAATCTTATATCATGTCCGGGTACTTACCCATAATTAAGTAGCAACTGGAACTTGAGGCCACCAGTGAAAGTTTGTTAAACCCCGAATTAAATCTTGTTGTTGGAGTAATTGTTGGCAGCGATCAAATAAAACCTTTTCTAATTCATCAAGATTTTCAAATGTTCGATTAGCAAGAGGCTCATTTGTAAGCGGCCAAAGTCGTAACTGCTAACCGCAACTCTGTTGCCGTGAGCAGTTACTGAAATTACCTAGCGCCAACAATTACTAATTTATCTCTTTTTAACAAGCGAATAACTGGACATAACACTTTTTTCTGTTCGACTTGTATTAGAAACCCCATGTTTATCTCACAGCGTCCAGAATACAGGAAATACCCTTTTTTGAACTATGGCACTTACTATTAAGACATTATAATCTTTCCATTGAGTTCTATCCCAATGCAATTACTAATTGACACCCGACTTTTAGGTGACGGGCTATACTCACTTGTTTATGGGTTGGGAGCAGAAAAACTACAATAGTCAGAGTCAAGTATTAGGCGTTTTTGAGCTGCCGTTGGAAACAAATTTGGTATGATTCAGGTAACATTTTTAAATGATGGGGCTTCTTAACAATACTGACCCATCTTTTTTTACCATGAATTGGTCATAACCCCGTCAGCTAGGGGTTATGACGGGGGTGTCACCCCGTCAGGTGTATTGGCTGATCTATTTTACACCATAAGCTCAGGAGAGCCAGAAACGTTATATATTTCTGCGTCTCGGACTGATATAAAAAAAGAAAATTAATAGTGTAGGTTTTGTTCATCAACCTAACCTACACTATTAATAATTTGTGTAAGGGGAATGTTTATTCCTAACTCTCATTATTCACGAGACGGAAGTTACGGAAATACGGATAACTGTTGTTTTCCTGAGTCTTTCTTCTTCCTTGCTTCTTCCTCCTTCTTTCCACGTCCCCATTCCTAATTACCAATTCCCAAATGACTCGCTTAGCCACAACAATAGAAGCCATACTTTACCTAAAAGGTCAGCCAGTGTCGATCGCAGAAATTGCCGAGATTGCCAAGTGCGATCGAGCCGAAGCCGAAGACGCCATCATCGAACTCATGTCTGACTCGTCCCACCGCGACAGTGCATTAGAAGTCGTCGAAACCCCCACAGGATACAGCCTGCAACTCAGAGAAGAGTTTGCCAGTTTAATGCAAACTTTAATACCTCCAGAATTAGGTGTGGGAGCTTTGCGGACGCTGGCTGCGATCGCCCTCAAAGGCGGCATCGCTCAGCCAGATTTAGTTAACTTGCGAGGTTCAGGAGCTTACCAACAAGTGCAGGAGCTGGTAGAAATGGGTTTCGTCCGCAAACGGCGACCGACTGAGGGGCGGTCGTATTGGTTACAAGTTACCGAGAAATTTCATCGGTACTTTCAAGTAGATCAACTGCCAAAACAATTGCAGCTTGACTTTCAGGCAAATTTGTACCCAAGCAATGACGAGTAGTTTGAAGTAGAATGTAACCAGCCAGAAATTAAGAATCGCCAAATGGTTTTTCACCCTGACTTTGACACATCCAATGCCCAACAAACCGCAGTCAATCCACTGCTGAAGTACCTCCAACACCAATCCCCGGAGGTTCTAGCCCACGTCGCCAAGTCCGTCAGCCCCGACATCAGAGAAATAATCTCTCATAACGTTCAAGGACTTGTCGGCGTTTTGCCTTCAGAAAATTTTAACGTCGAAATTACCACCGATCGCGAAAACTTAGCAGGTTTGCTAGCTTCAGCGATGATGACAGGCTATTTTTTGAGGCAAATGGAGCAAAGGATGCACCTAGAAGAAAATTTAGCAAGCACCAGCTCGATTAAACCAAACTCACCCAAAGACAAGTAAAAAGATCAACGGGTTGGGGAAGCAAGAAAGATGAAAGTTGTTCAGAAAAATCCATAATCCTGAATCATGGAGGCACAGGGAATTAAGAAACCGGGCTGTTAACCGGCTATCCCTCGCGCTACACCGAGGCTTTTGGTGAAAAAACCCGGTTACTGCTTCCAGGACTATAAAGCATCAGATTCATCTTCCATCCTCCACCCCTGCAACTAATACCAATTTCAAAAAAGAATGCAACTGTAGATAAGCTCCAAATCCTTATGCAGTAAGTCATTCTTAATTCTTTAATCGAAAATCGAAAATTGAAAATGGTATTACCCACCGGCGGAGCTACCCGATAGGGGAAAAGCACCCGGACGTACTTTAATTTTCTGAACTTGACCCAAACGGTTAATTTCCACTTCTAGTTCTTTGCCCACAACCGTGTTTTCCACCCGTTCTTGCACGTCACCGGGAGTGTTAACCGCAATTCCGTCAACTTTTTGAATGACATCTCCGGGGCGCAAGTCGGCTTTTTGAGCGGGGGAATTTTCCACGACTCGCGCCACGGCTACGCCTTGATCGAGGGTAATTTTATTATTATTATCGAGCTGTTTGTTGAGTTCTGCCTTGGTGGCGGCACTCAAGCTGACCATTTGAATGCCGAGATAGGGATGTTCGGCTCTACCTTTGGCGAATAGCTGATCGGAAACTCGTTTGGCGGTTTCGATCGGAATTGCAAATCCCAAGCCCTGAGCGTCCGCGCGGATAGCGGTATTGATACCAATTACTTCGCCTTGGTCATTGAGTAGCGGCCCGCCAGAATTGCCGGGGTTGATGGCAGCATCGGTTTGGATAAAGCGAACTCGCTTGTCGGGGATGCCGACTTGGGAACTCGATCGACCAGTAGCGCTGATAATGCCCACAGTCACGGTATTGTCGAGACCTAAAGGATTGCCGATCGCGATCGCCCACTGTCCCGGTACAATATTGTCCGATCGACCCAAAGCCACCTGCGGCAGTTCCTTAGCATTAATCTTAACCACAGCGACATCCGTCAGCGGATCGACTCCCTGCACCTTACCCTCAAACTCCCGGCCGTCTTTGAGAGTCACCTTAACAGTATCCGTCCCGGAGACAACGTGAGCATTAGTAACTATGCGGCCGTCCGAAGTGAGAATAAAGCCGGAACCCGTACCTCTCTTGGTTCGTTCTTCCGGCTGCGGCAAATTCTCCCCAAAAAACCGACGAAACAAAGGATTTTTGAAAGCTTCGGGCACTTGATTCGCCACCTTGGTTGATGCGTCAATCCGCACTACAGCCGGGCCGACTTTTTCCGCTGCTTCAGCAATAAAATTGGGATTGCTGCGATCGACCGCCCGATTTTCCAGAACTGGAGGAGACGCATAGGGGGGGATTTGCTGGCGTACTACTGGCAAAACCAATCCGGTTTCCAGATTGTTTGAGCCTTGCAGATAGCGATTTCCCAACCATCCCATACCTCCGCCGATTGACAGCAGAGTCACATAAAGGGTCGCTTGCTTAAAAGATAAACTCATTTAATAACTCCCGCTAAATACCTCATCCCCGCAGACAGGTTCCGAATCAAGCTTTTTTGTCTTGGCGACGGGAAGGAAGCGGGGCGGGGCGTACCGCTTCCTCAAGAACATAGCTGTTAACAGGCAGGCGCCCATCGGCATCACAGGCAATTTTGCCGGATTTGCCAAGAGCGACTCAAACTAATAATTCTCATCCTAACTTGGCTTAGCCTGGGATTTACAGTCTGGGGGTGGCTAGAGCTTTCAAATATGCACTTTTACAGGATTTTAAAATTGTCAACTGTCCGAAAGGAATACTTTTTTATGTACATAATGACTTTGAAACGCTTATTTCCGCTGATTTCTGCACTAATTTGGTCGATCGCACCCGTTGAGAAAACGGCGGCAAATACCGAAATCCCACCTGCAAATCTTCCTTTAGGTACACCTGTAGAAAACCCCGACCCCGCCCGCGATTGCCCCAGTCCGGCTATGTCTCGGTTGCGTCGCCACACTGTGGCCCAGGGCGAAACAATAGAAAGCATCGCGCGGCAGTACAGTGTGATTCCTGCGGCGCTGATCGGGATAAACCCGATGTTGCGGGGCGGTGGAGTATCTGCTGGAAGTGCGATCGTCATTCCTCCGTACAGTGGCATGGAGGTAAAAGTGCCTGCGGGCTGGAATTGGCAAAAACTGGCAGAAGCTTACAAAGTGCCCGCAGATTTGCTATTTGAGGCGAATGGGTGCAGGCCTTTGGGGAAAACGGTGTTTGTGCCAGCGGTGAATAGGTCGATCGGGCCTTCTATCAATCCCGATGCAACGCCATCGGTGGAAGGATTTCCGCTGCCCGCCCCAGCAGTGGAAGCTTTGCGTTACGGGCGGCAATTGCATCCGGCGCGGCGCGAATTTTTTTTCCACAGCGGCGTAGATTTTTTGGCGTCGGAGGGTACGCAGGTTTTGGCGGCGGGCGAGGGGACTGTCGCCTTTGCCGGGCCGCAGGGGGATTACGGGAATTTAGTGGTGGTGAACCATGAAGCGGGGAAGCAAACGCGCTACGCTCATTTGAAAGATATTGCGGTAAAAGTCGGTCAAAAAGTGCTGTCTGGAGAAGTTTTGGGAACTGTCGGGACGACGGGAAAACGGGACATTCCGCCATCTCATTTGCATTTTGAAGTTCGGTACAATTCGGGTTTGGGTTGGGTTGCTGAAGACCCGCTGCTTTATTTGCAAGCGACTATTAAAAAATAGGATTGTTAGTGTGCTGGGGGGGTGACAAGCCGCCCCCAATCCAGATGGGGTAAGGATTGAGCTGTGTTGTGGTTAAAAAAGATAGGCAGCAGAATTATTACACGATTGCCTATTCCCAAAAATATGTTACGAACATTTTACTAGACTCACTTACAAAAACAACTGACGCAAACCCCGTTTATTTTACTCACAATCTTTTTGAACCTGATAGAATCCGAGAAACAAGTAACGATCGCACTAATCGGGTTCCCATTAATCACTTATTGGTGAACAACTTATTGCCCGATCGCACATTTCTCTCAAATTCGATCGCCCCACTCAACACAAAAACCCGATCGCCCGATCAACAAAAAACCCGGCGGTTGAAACCCAAAAACCCCGGCGGTTGAAACCGCGTCTACACAGACAAAACCCGCCTTCGCGGGTTGAAGATTTCACCCGATGATTTTCAATCTCCGAATACCCTCTTCGTCCGCGTAGGCGGACATCGTTTGTGTAGACGCGGTTTCCAACCGCCGGGATTTCAACCGCCGAGGATTTCAAATTAGATTGCCCAAATCGACCCAAAAATCCGATTATCCCCCGCCGCTAACTCCCTCCAATCGCAGGAAATGCACCCGGCCCGATCGATCGCCCGCTACAACTGTCACTCCATCAGGGGCGATCGCGCAGCCAGAAAACGCACCGTCTCCGCTGAAACTAGCAACCTCTTTACCTGTGAGCAGATCCCAGATTTTCACGGTTTTATCGTCTGAAGCTGAAATTGCGAGTTTGCCGTCGGGGGCGATCGCTACTCCCCATACGGAGTCAGTATGACCGATGAGAATTCTCAGTTCCCTGCCGCTGTTTATGTCCCAGATTTTTAGGGTTCGATCGTTTGAAGCCGAAATCGCTGTATTACCGTCGGGTGCGATCGCTACTCCCCCTACCTCGCCAGTATGACCGGTGAGAGTTCTCAGTTCCCTGCCACTGTTTATGTCCCAGATTTTGAGAGTTTTATCCCGTGAAGCCGAAATTGCTCGCTTGCCGTCTGGTGCGATCGCGACTGCATTTACCCACTCAGTATGACCGATGAGAGTTCTCAATTTCCTGCCATTGTCGATGTCCCAGATTTTTAGGGTGTTATCCTCTGAAGCCGAAATCGCTGTCTTGCCGTCTGGTGCGATCGCAACTGATAATACCCACTTAGTATGACCGGTCAGAGTTCTGAGTTCCCTGCCGCTGTTTGTGTCCCAGATTTTGAGGGTTTTATCCCAGGAACCGGAAATTGCGCGCTTGCCGTCTGGTGCGATCGCGACTGCAAATACCAAGTTAGTATGACCGATGAGAGCTTTCAGTTCCCTACGGGTGTCTGTGTCCCAGATTTTGAGGGTGTAATCCCTTGAAGCCGAAATCACTGTCTTGCCGTCGGGTGCGATCGCAACTGATAATACCTCCCGAATATTACCAGCGATAGTTCTCAATTCCCTGTCGCTGTCAATGTCCCAGATTTTTAGGGTTCGATCGTTTGAAGCGGAAATTGCTCGCTTGCCGTCGGGTGCGATCGCGACTGCTGTTACCGCATAAGTATGACCGGTGAGAGTTCTCAATTCTCTGCCACTGTCGATGTCCCAGATTTTTATGGTTCTATCCCTTGAAGCCGAAATCGCTCGTTTGCCGTCTGGTGCGATCGCGACGGCAAGTACCACAGCAATATGACCGGTGAGAGTTCTCAATTCCCTGCCACTGTCGATGTCCAAGATTTTCAGGGTTTTATCCCTTGAAGCCGCCGAAATCGCTAGGAGGCCGTCTGGTGCGATCGCAACTGATAATACCGACCTAAAATGACGACGCATGAGAGTTCTGAGTTCAGTGCCGCTGTCGATGTCCCAGATTTTTAGGGTTTTATCCCCGTACCAGATTTTTTTATCGCCTGAAGCCGAAATCGCTCGTTTGCCGTCTGGCGCGATCGCGACTGCTAATACATAACCAGTATGACCGGTGAGAGTTCTGAGTTCCGTGCCGCTGTCGATGTCCCAGATTTTCAGGGTTTTATCCTCTGAAGCCGAAATCACTCGTTTGCCGTCTGGTGCGATCGCTACTCCCCATACCTCGCCAGTATGACCGATGAGAGTTCTGAGTTCCGTGCCACTGTCGATGTCCCAGATTTTCAGGGTTTTATCCCCTGAAGCCGAAATCACTCGTTTGCCGTCTGGTGCGATCGCTACTCCCCATACCTCGCCAGTATGACCGATGAGAGTTCTGAGTTCCGTGCCACTGTCGATGTCCCAGATTTTCAGGGTTTTATCCCCTGAAGCCGAAATCACTCGTTTGCCGTCTGGTGCGATCGCGACTGCTTTTACCCCGTCAGTATGACCGGCAAGCGTCTGCAGCGCACCCTCATTTGCCCTTTCCAGATTAGCCTTCAAAGGCCGCAGCCAAGGAGTATTTTTCGACTGCTTTGCTTGTTCTAGCATGGCTTGAATGTCATCAGGAGATGAGATTTTTTCCGTCACTTTTTTGACAGGTTTACGGGGGGAAAATCTAGAAATTAATGGTAAATACTCCCAAAAATACTTAGATTCATCTATAATCATAGTTATTTCATCAGGTAGCAACCTCCCCAACAAATGCCCTGCCAATTGCGTTTTATCCCTCTCCAGAACGTGCGCCGACTTCCGAATCGCCCCTTGAATCAACCGCAAAGTTTCAGTTTGCTCCGGCGATAGCAAAACATCAGAAACTCTCGCCAAATCGTAATCCTCAATTAACGCTTGAACCCCCAACGCATCCAACTTCGCCTCAATAAAATCAAAATCCGTCAACAACTGATGCAGCCTTTCCCCTTGAACGCTTTCCGCCAAATGCCCCGGCAGAGTTTCCAAAGCATAAAGCCGCTTTTTCGGCGACATTTTCCCCAACCTTTCTTTAAACTTACCCATTCCCGTACAAATCCCCCCACAAATTATCAGAAATTGCTGTTTCAATATCCCGCAATGACACCCCAGCTTTCTGCACCACATCCTTACGATGCAGAAATCTTTGGAAACTCGCGTGATAAATACTGTAATCTGGGGGAGTGTCGCTGCTACGGCGCAGAAACTGTTCCCAATCATCCAGAACTTCCTGCAAATCTAAAGCATCTTCCTCAGCAAAATCCGCCAAAATATCGCAGGAAACCGGCTTGCGAGTTTTGGTCAACAAATAAATAACCTTCAACTTCCGGCGGCGCAATTCTCTATCTCTAACCGCCATTTCCATCCGCGCCCAATGCTTCTCATAATATCCTTCCAACTCCCTCGGCAAATCTTGCAAATTCACATCGCTGTACTTGCCGCTGTCGATATCATTCAGCACATAGCGCAGGTACATAAAATTATTCTGGCTTTTTTCCGCCACCGCCGCCACAAACTGTTCGCGCTGCAAATTTTGACGGTTAATCCAATTCTGAATTGACGCGCTGTTCCCCGTGCGTTTGTCAATATAAAGCTTGACATCCGCCAAACTTTCTGCACTGTACTGCATCAAATCAAAAACCTGATGATTTGGCAAAGGCAGAGATTCCGGCCGCTTCGAGACAATAAAATAAACATTATCCGGCAAAGCATCTGGCAAATAGAGGACATTGCTGCCACGCCCATGATCGCTGAGATCGACTTCATCGAGGGCATCCACAACAAAAACTAACTTTTTTCCGCCCAATTTAGGACTGACTTCCCCTAACAATCGACTGAGAAAATTGCCATCTGTAGTTGCATTTTCGGGCAATTTTGGGTAATCCAGTTTAAAGGCTTGAATTAACTGAGTGCAGGCATTCTCCAGAAATTGCTTTGCCTTAACCGTGCCTTGAGATTGCGAGTTAAAATGGACAACACAGCGCCGCTTCATCAGCAGCACTAACTTTGCCATAATTGAACTTTTCCCCACACCCGGATCGGCTTCTAAAACAAAATATCCTTTGGGATTTTTCTGCAAGAATTCGATAATTGCTTCAAAGACAAATTGGCGACCAGTAAAGTCTTGAGTGCGGTCTGCAATAATCGTTTCGCACTCGTAGGGAAGCGGCAATCGGGGCGCGGAAGTATCAACAAATCGTTCCAGCAAATTCTGAACTTGCGCCAAATCGGATCGGATGCCAATTTCTATGGATTCCAATTTCCCCATCACTTGACAAATCTGCTGCCCAGTTGCCACGGCCTCCAATTTATGCAGAATTTCCCCATTTTGCAGCCCCAAATCTCTCAGTTCTGCCAAAGCAATTTGGTGCAGATTCAACAGCATCGCGGCAAACTTTTCTCCTCCCTTCGCCGCATCCAGTTTCAGCACTTCGCGGTACGCTTTCGGGAAAGTTGCGTACAGTTTGTCCGCCACAAATTCCACAATCTCCGCATCGAAGGATTTGCCCTCGCTGGCGGCGAATTCGTTGAGGAAAGTTGCCCAATCTGCCGTTGTCAATCCGGTAACTCGATCGAACTCCTCCGCATCCGCAGAAAAAATCTTGGTTAACTGGTCTTCGGAAATATTTAAACCCCTTGACAAATCGGCTGTATTCGTGTTAATATCCAGCCAGTATTCAGGAGTCTTCTCTGCTAATTGACTGAGTGCTGTTTCTGGATAAGGCAATTTTTTGGTTTCGGCGATCGCAATTAGGCGATCGGACTTCGCAACCTCTCTCAAAATATAGCCGATCGCCTCACCCGCCGCCTTAATCAAATCGTGATTATCGAGAATCCTCGGATTTTTGCTCAACCCTTCCGTCATCCGATTTGCCAGTTCATCAGCGGCCATAGTCTCAGCGAGACTACCAGCAATCGCTGCTAAAATAGAAACTCCCCCAAGTGCGATCGGGCCGCCGATCATACCCGCTGCTGCTTGTGCTCCCGGATTGGCGATCGCATTTGAAATAACTTGTCCAATAGCCATCACCGCACTGCATCCAATTACCCTAGTTTTAAAATTAGCTAAGTCCATTAGTGGCATAAAATAAATATTCCTCTTTTTAAAAGTTGGTAGTAATTATATCTTGTCGGCTGCCGTTTAGTCCGTCGCTGCGAAAATTTCAAGTTACTTTAGAGATTGTCGATCGCGACGCACCCTAGAATATAAAGTAAAATATAATTAATTATCTCGAAGTTCTTTTTCTTGCAAAATTTGGGTTGCCCAAACCCCATCTTCTTCCGATAAAGACGGTACGGGTTCTCGATTATAGTCGATCCGATAATCATAGCCAGCGCGATCGTAAATACCTGCAAATATTTCTGGGAAATTAACAATAGGTTCTACATCTTCCTCGCGCAAGGGAAGCGGAAATATAGGTAGAGAATCGCGGAGATTAAAAGCATAAAGTTCGGCAAACGGACGGCGATCGCTGGGACTGACTAAAATCCGATAATCGCTTTGAATAGAATTGTTAAGGATGGGCATAGATTCCCATTTTCGTAGTAAATCGATTTCGACTAAATTGGTTAAGCTACCTAAAATACTCTGGCGTTTTTTGAGATAAGTAATTCTTCCTTCTCCACTACGTTTGTTGACAGGAGAAAGAATTTCAATGGCGGTGACAACTTGTTTCGTTGCCATTTCTCGCACTTCCAAGTAAGTCTGTTTAATTTTTTCAGGAGCAGGCACTTTGACGGTAGTCGGAAGTGTTATACTTACAGTGGCAACTGAACCTGTAGGAATATTCGGGTTATTAGATTGACGCTTAATCGCGACATCGGGGATACCTACTAAAAGAGACTCGTCGTTACTTTCATTTAGATCGGTAATTTCATAGATTCGTTTGTCAATTGCCACCTCATATTTAGGGCGAATTTGAGGCATGATGGTATCAGCGATCGCGATAATCAATCGATTGTGAGTTTCCTGCCAGAAATCGGGGTGTTCTAAGTAGGGGTCCATTCCAGGAAAAGGTGAAGGCATAGAACTGTTCTCCGATGTATTGACTTTCAAATCATTTTAGCATTTTTAATTTTGTAGGGTGCGTCGCTGCGAGATTTTCGAGTGTCCCTGAAAAGTAGGGACACGGCAATGCCGTGTCCCTACAATAGCGACGCACCCTAGGGTATTTACAACAATGTCGCAAATATCAACTACAAAACAGCAGCAACACTTGCCATCAACAACCCTTGAAACAATTTCACCCCATCAGTTTCGCCCAACATCGGATCGGATGCCCGTTCTGGATGCGGCATCATTCCTAACACATTGCCTTGGCGATTGCAAATACCGGCAATATTATTTAACGAACCGTTGGGATTCCCAGCATCGCTAATTTTGCCCGCCTCTGTGCAGTAGCGAAACAGCACTTGTTCGTGGTCTTCTAACTCTGCTAATGTATCCGCATCAGCATAATAGTTGCCTTCACCATGGGCGATCGGCAAATCGATGATTTCACCGGAAGTATAAGCCGCAGTCCAACGAGTATTACCGCGTTCGACTTTCAAAGAAGCGCGATCGCAAATAAAATTTAATCCCGCATTCCGCACCAGAGCACCTGGCAACAAACCAGCTTCAGTCAACACCTGAAAACCGTTGCAGATGCCTAATACAAGCTTTCCTTGTTTAGCGTGTTCCGCAGTAGCCCGCATCGCCGGAGAAAAACGGGCGATCGCGCCGCACCGCAAATAATCTCCGTAACTGAAACCACCGGGAATTACAATGATATCAATATCCGAAATGTCGGTATCTTCGTGCCAAATCATCCGCGTCGGTTGGTGAAGTAACCCTTGAGTCACCCACACCACATCGCGATCGCAATTTGAACCCGGAAAAACAATAACTCCAAATTTCATAAGCTGAAGGAAGAAGGAAGAAGGAAGTTCGGCAACGGATTATGTAACGGATGTAACGGATGTAACGGATGTCAGGAAGAGGTGTCAACATAAGACTAAAATCTTATGTTTTTCTCCCTTGTATCGAAGTCTCGATCCCCCTAAATCCCCCTTAAGAAGGGGGACTTTGAGTCGTTGTAGTTCTTGTGTTTTTAACGAAGACTTTGAATGCTCTTGTCCCCGCTTTTTAACAAAGACTTTCAAAACCCTCTTGTCCCCCCCTTATTAAGGGGGGTTAGGGGGGATCTCCGGCTTTAAAAACACCCTACGGGCGATCGCATTTATGCCGCCGCTGTCTCCACAGCAACAGGAATTTCAGTCAAATCAAAGCGATAATTTTCAATCACTGGATTAGCCAAAAGTTGGTCGCAAACGCGATCGAGTTGTTCGCGGGCCTCCGACTCACCAGCAGCAGTCAGCGTCAATTCAACGTACTTCCCGATTCGCACACGCTCAACATTGTCGTATCCCATGTGTTGCAAACCAGACTGTACGGCAGTGCCGGCGGGATCTAAAACCGAAGGGCGGAGGGTAACATAGATTTGGGCAAGATATTTCTGAGTCACGGGAATGTTGCGGTAGGTGATGTGAAAGTTAGCCCCATTGTATTCTACAACCGAGCTGCGCGCCGATCGCCCTTTGGTTCGCCCAAGTAAGATAGCCTAGAAACAGGGACTGATTTGACTCTAGCAGATTACACAAAAAAATTATGAGAACCAACCGCACCCGCAGTCAGGAGCGTATTTTACACTTGCTCAAGCACTTGAATCGATCGCTCTCAGCGCAAGATATTTACTTAGAACTGCGTAACAGCGACCACAGCATGGGCCTAGCAACAGTTTACCGCTCCCTCGACGGTTTAAAGCGAGAGGGGTTCGTTCAGGTCAGAACGCTTGCTAGTGGAGAATCTCTCTACGGTGCCGCCCACCAAGACCAACATCACTTAACTTGTCTGGAATGTGGCACCTCCATTACGATCGACGAATGCCCCGTCCACCACTTAGAAAGCCAACTACAACAATCTCATTCTTTCAAGATTTATTATCACACTTTGGAGTTTTTCGGATTGTGTGATCGATGTACTTTGGCTCAAGAATCTTAGGATCGCGAATTAAATAACTTACAATTTTAATTGTTATTGTGGGATGGGCGTCCCGCCCGTCCTTTTTGGACG
>NZ_JAUPTE010000121.1:0-12744 GCF_036701705.1 Microcoleus sp. w1-18aA5
CGTGAGGCTATTTCTGCCCATTCTTGTGACTTGGCTCGGCCTGATCTCATTCCCGAATTTCAGACCTGAATCCTTACAGCGTTAGTAACTATAAGTTCATTCACAAGCATAATTTGCTACTTCGTCCCTGTACGAATCATCTTGAAACCATACACATAAATATCAGGAAACCCGTAACGGTTTTCTTTATGGCGCCATTTAGCCAGACCAATTTCAGTTAAAAAACTGGCAAATTCATCAAAATCAGGATATATTTTCTGTGCGCTTTTCTCCCAGACGTGCTCAAGTTGTTGCCTGCTAGGTAAAGCGGGAACACCTTCTAAAGCTTCAAAAAATGGACATAAGTCAGGATATTCTTGTTTAATTGCATCACAACGTTCCTCTGATGCCTTTTCTAAACCAATTTCCAGAGATGTTCCCCGAAGTAAACGATCGCTTGGAGCCTTAACTGATGTTTGTCCCTTGTAAGTTAGCTCCTGCTCTTTTGCTCCTTGAAGCAAGGCACTTAAGCTGCGGGGAAAGGCAGTACCATTTAAGTCTGATAAACGTTCGTAAACCCATCTATAAACATATTTAGCTTTTTTTCCTGTTCTTCGACGTATTCCCCACAATAAGTCTAGGGCGCGGTTTAAGGTTTCTTCATTAGCATTATCAATATTTTCAACAGGTGAAGAACGATCTACTAAATCTTTAAAATCTTGTGCTTGCGTGGCTTGGCGAAGGGCTAACCGCAAGAAATCTACCCTTGTCCACTTCAAAAATAGATCGCGTCCATTGAAGTGACTTTTATTGTCAAAGTTCAAACGATTCCAAATGTCTTCTCGCAGAAATATTTTAAAGCGAATAGATGTTAAGTGACGGGCATCACAAGCTTGAATAAGTTGAAATAAACCACTTAAAGCTTGCTGTCTAACGCCATCTCTTTCGGGGAAGTCTTCATCTAAATCGTCGTATAAAAGCCAAAGTGTTTTATTTTTATCCCGTTGCTGTTCGTTCAGGATATCTAAGACATCCGGCAAAACAAGTATCAACTGTGAATCAGTTGATAATTCAATTAAGGCTTTAGTATGTTCAGCCTTCCAGTTTTCTTCCGGCAGTCCCTTCAAGATGTTGCGTAGAGTTTCAAATTTTGGTTTTTGACTCCCTTTATCTGGCAGTTTTAAATAATTTTTTTGATATACTCGAAATATCAGGTATGCTCGCCAAAATGCCTCCCAAGTTCCCTCATTATCTTTTAAGTTTCGATGGATAACTTGAAAGTCGTTGCGTGTTGGGCGACTGGTCTGGGATGCACCATGACCAGAGAGGAAGATTGCAGAATCTAATCGGCCACGAGCTAGCTGTCGAGCCTTATCCTCATGTTCTAATAAAAGTGAATAAAGTGCCGTTTTCCCAGTTCCTTTTCTACCTCGGATGAGGCAAGTTGTTTCATCTAAAAATTTGTCAAAATTAGGAGTTTTCTGAAATAGATCCAGAAGATTTGAGCTGGGGTCAGCAGCATTTAAGGCGGGAAATTGAAGGCTTTCAATAATTTTCCAGCGTTGTTCTGTATCTGTTGCTGCTAGAATTTCCTGTGAGCGAATTTGAATAGTTTCTTCATCTATTAAGTTAGCAATTCGATTGTAGTAATCCAACAAACCTGTTACAGGATGATTATCGGCTAGAGCAATTGATGGCAGGTAAGGAACAATTAATGGTTCTGCTATTTCAGATTGAGACTCATCTGAGTCATCACCATTTTCATTCAGTTCATCTTGATCTATTTCGCCCTCAATGACTTTGCGTAAAAGCTGCCAAACCTCTGTAACTTTAGCCGTTCCACTATTGCTGATATCAGGAACAGGTGAAAACACAAAGTTGATTGATAGCTTGCCAAAAGAATTGAGTGATTTTAGGAGAAGATCAATGCCTTGCCGATTTTGCTCGTTCGGAAACAAAAAAATAATTGCCTCATCAGCAGCTTGAAGTAGAGATAAAGCACCCCATTCATTAATTCCGGTACGCGAATCTACTAAAATAACGTCTGGTTTTAACTGCTCTTGAATTTCTCGACTAAAAATAGACCAGAGAGTTTCACCATTATCAAGAATAGTAGTTGCTCGAAGATCATCAACTTTAGAAATGTAATCAAGACTTAAAGAACCCGCAGGAACAATGAAGAGTCTTCCTTTAGCATCCGGTATTGTAACTTCGCCAAATATCTTGGTGATTAAAACATTTGGTTCTAACTCTTCCGGTAGATAGGATCGTTCATAAAAATAATCTACAATACCGAATTCAGGTAGTGGTTTTAAGCTAAAAGCTGTACTTAAACCTGGTGCTTCTAAATCTAAGTCAACAGCCACCACTTTTCGACCGCGCATAGCCAAAATCCAAGCCACATGGGTTAAGGCAGTTGTTCTACCGACTCCTCCCTTAAAGGAGTAGAATGTTATTGTTCGAGGAATGCGGGGTTCAGGTTGAGGGGATTGAGATTGATTTTGAGGATTTGCCGCCCACAAAGCTAAATCTTGCCAAGTTTGTACTGAACTTCCATTTGTAAGCTGGGGGGCTGACAAATCCAAATATCTTGCTTCTTCTACTGTATATAAAGAAATAAAACCTGGGGATATTTTAAATTTATGAAGGATGCGAGACACTTCCTCTTTTCGCTGTGGGAAAGATAATTCTTTAAAGCGATCACTTATAATTGTTAAATTCAGAAGTCCAGAAGTTGAAATATTTATGTCGATCCATTCCTGCTGAGTCTGTACATAAATGTCCGTAAGCTCCCGTTTAAGCGATACTTGCCAAGTTTCCTGCATATCTGCGTCCTCAAAGTTTAGTAGCTTGCGTCTGTAACCAACCTATGAGACTATTATATGCAAATAGCCACTGCTTATAGTTTGGCTCATCAGATTCACTACTAGAGTAGCGCATATCTATAAAATGTTGATTGTTGGGATTTTCAACTGTGTTAAGCCATTTCATTACTTGTGGAAACTTTTGCACTCTATCATGAAGCTTATTATGCCGCTTCAAAGCATCTTGAAAACTATGTCCCGGATTAGTAATTGTGTGTTGAGGATTGTTAGAATCAGTTTTCCATTCTCGCTTTGCTCTTTTGGGCAGGGAAGCTAATATCATCGCTTTTAGTAAACATTCTATGGTAATGCCTCCGAAGTGCATGGCGGCTACTTTTCGGTTGGAGTGACAAAGTTTTTCAGTATCCGTATGACGTTGTAAAAAAGCAGCTTGGTAATCTTCCATGTTTGCGAGAGGTTTGGTGAAGTTGGTAGCTGTAACAAATAAATATCGCCTTTATTAGATGATTACCTAGATATTGAGCCAGCGCAATAAAAAGTTAAGTTTGATACTGAATTGGGCAAATTCTATTATTTTTCGGATGACAATTTGAGCGAATAAAAAAATATTTTTTTAAACAAAGGTCAGATGGAACGGGCAAAATATCCTTGATATGGGTTGATGTTTTCATTGTTTCTTCAGTACGGACTTGCAGTATTTACAGTCAGGGAATTAGATAATACAGTATAACTAATTTCTGAATTAGTCTGATACTGTCCTCCGCAATGTCTGCGATCGCCCCAAAAACGTCCCAATCAGCTTTCGGCAGGACGACAGCAAGAGTAGAGCAACGGGGTGCAGCAGATGCCTCCTTCGCCGTCAAATGCAGCATATTCTCCTCCAAACGCTCCTCCTCCTCCAATGCCTCCGCCCCCACATACCTCTCAGGGGTTAAAATATAACAGTTACCGTTTTGCTTTTTTGTTGACCTTTGACTCCGCACCAGTGTTACAACTCTTCTGGAAAGTACATTTGCAGCAAATCTGCCCCGCCCTAACCCAACCGGCCTAACTTCTCCAGAACTTAGGTAAAAAGCACCTAAAGTATGATGCGAAACTCTGGCTAAACTATTATTCTATAAATCGATCGGGCATTAAACCGATATCCACAACCGCCAAGATTTATTGCTAAACATTAAATTTTTCCGGCGAAAAGTTGCTATTTAATGAATAAGACTTTACAATCCAGCAAGGTAAATGAAACTCTCAATGAGCAGCCCTGCAAGCACGAAGCGGAAATGGGTCGCAAGTGCCAAAAAGCAGCAAAAGCTACCTTTTTTAACTCTTTCAACAGCAAAGCATTGGCAAAAAAACCAGGGATCGACGGTTGGCATCTTGGAACGAATGCTTTGCTCGCAATACTACAAATGTATCAAAACTTATCTGCCAAAATTTAGCCCGAACAGATGCCTAGCTGTAACTCTTGCTGCGTAAGGTTTCAGTTTCTAATTAGGCTGGTTTTATTGTCTTTAACTACTTGAGTGAGGATTTGCCCGCATGGTTTCGATTTCTACTACTCAATCCGATGTGCTGCCTTTGTCTTCGCCAACCGTAACGGCTGCAACCCAAACCAGCGTGGCTGCTGCAACTGGGGTGTGCGTGACGGTTCACGGTCACTTTTACCAGCCACCCCGGGAAAACCCTTATCTGGACGCGATCGAACGCCAAGCCAGCGCCTCTCCCGCCCACGACTGGAACGAACGCATTGACATCGAGTGCTACCGCCCGAACGCCTTTGCCCGCATACTCAACGATCGCGGCGAAGTCACGGGGATCGTCAACAACTATGAGTATATGAGCTTCAACATCGGGCCGACCCTGATGAGCTGGCTCGAACGCTACGACACTGAAGTCTACCAGCGGATTCTGGAAGCCGATCGCAAAAGCTGTCAGCGGCTCAACGGTCACGGCAACGCGATCGCCCAAGTCTACAATCACATCATCATGCCTCTCGCTAACGAGCGAGACAAATACACCCAAATTCGGTGGGGGATCGCAGATTTTCGCTCCCGGTTCGATCGCGATCCCGAAGGAATGTGGCTCGCAGAAACCGCCGTAGACTACGCCACCCTCGAAGTTTTAGTCGCTGAAGGCATCCGCTTCATTGTCTTAGCTCCCTCCCAAGCCGAACGCTGCCGCCCGCTAATCGGGCAAAACCACGAAGGAGAACCAGCGGAAAATTCCGAATGGCACGAAGTCGGCGGCGGTCAAATCGATCCGACTCGCCCGTACCGCTGCTATTTGAAGCCGGAAATGCGGTTGATGGCTGACCACCAACTCTCGCCGCTGAGCACTCACTATTTTGGCCGCCAGCACTCCCAAAATTCCGAAGCCCCACCTGCCAACACTCCCTACATTGATATCTTTTTCTACGACGGCCCGATCTCGCGGGATATGGGCTTCAATGACGTTCTCAGCAGCAGCCACCACTTGGTCGGGCGCTTGGGTCAAGCAGTACGCGGAGACCACCGACCGGCTCAATTAATCTGCGTGGCGACGGACGGCGAAACTTTCGGCCACCACAAACACAGTACGGAAAAATGCCTCGCCTACGCCTTCACAGAAGAGTTTCCCCGTCGAGGCTGGACGGTGACGAATTTTGCTCATTATTTAAGTCAAAATCCGAGCGCTTGGGAAGTGGAACTCAAACCGGTGACGGCCTGGAGTTGTTCTCACGGGGTCGATCGCTGGCAAGATGATTGCGGCTGCGGTGGTGGCGGCGGATGGCACCTCAAATGGCGCCGCCCTCTGCGGGATACTCTGAATTGGCTGCGCGATCGACTGATTCCGATTTACGAAGAAGCGGGGCGCAAACTGTTGTGCGATCCCTGGAAAGCCAGAGATGAATATATTGAGGTCATCCGGGATCGATCGCCCGCTAACGTTGACAGTTTCCTACAACGCCATCAAGTGCGCCCCCTCGATGCCGGAGAACAGGTGGACGCCCTGCGACTGCTGGAAATGCAGCGCCACACGCTGTTAATGTTCACTAGCTGCGGCTGGTTTTTTGAAGAAATTTCGCGGCCAGAAGGCGTGCAAATTCTGCGCTACGCGGCCCGGGCGCTGGAATTGGCGGGCGAAGTTACCGGCGTGCAGCTAGAAAAGGATTTTGTCGCTCAACTAGCCCTCGTACCCAGCAACGTTGAATGTTTTAAAACAGGGGCAGAAGTTTACCGCCAACTGGTGGTGACAGCCCAAATTAGTCTCAAACAAGTGGCCGCCCACTACGCAATCAGTTCTCTGTTTGCCAAATACTCCCGCGAAGAGCGACTTTACTGCTATCAGGCCCAGCAGGAAGACTTCCAAATTCAGCGCATGGGCTCGATGACTCTGGCTGTGGGTCAATTGCAGTTAACCTCGGAAATTACGCGGGAAACAGAGGTTTTTGTGTTTGCTGCGTTGCACCTCGGCGGCTGGGACTTCCACTGCTGCATTCAGCCTTTTGGCAGCCGCCGGTCTTACACTATGCTCAAAGAGCGGTTGTTTGGGGTTATGCAAGAAGCTTCGGCGGCCCACGCGATTCTGGAAATGGTGCGCCTGTTTGGGGATCAGTCGTTTAGCTTGCGGGATTTATTCGCTGAGGAACGCCACCGGATCGTGCAGTTGCTGAGTCAGGAAAATTTGACTCGGTTGGATCAGCTTTACACTCAGGTTTACCGCGAAAATTACGGGGTGATGATGGCGTTCCACCGCGACGAGTTGCCGGTGCCGGTAGAGTTGCAGGTGGCTGCTGAGGTTGCTTTGGGACACCGCTGTTTGACGGCGGCCAAGGCGCTGGAAGTGGAAACGGAGGATGTGGAACCGCTGCTGGCAGAAATTGAGGCGATCGCCACTGAAAGCGGCCATCTCCGCTGTCGGTTGAACGTTCCCGAAGTCAAGGAAATTTTGGAAAAGATGGTTTGGCGATCGCTAGACAGGCTGCTGCAAGCAGGATCGGGTGTGGATGAGCGCTCGCCTGTCAAGTTGGAAGCTGATATCCGCACGATCGAGCGTTTGATTGCTGTGGGCGATCGGCTGAGTTTAGGCTTGTGTTTGGACAAATCGCAGGAACTGTATTTCGATTCTCTGTACAGCCAAATTGTGCCTCTGTGCTTGGGCTGGCTGCAACGGCAAGATGCCTCGGCGGACGAAAATGCGGTGGCTGCTGTTGCCTTGGAGATTGCACGTTCAGGCGGCGGCTGGGAGTTGTCTTCGATCCGGCAGTTGCTGGAGTTGGGTCAAACCTTGGCTGTTGATGTTGAGTGTTGGTTAAATCAGTTAAGTAAATAGTTTTCTGATTAGCCTGCATCTATTCCCGCCCTTGAGAATCCGCCCGATCGAGCTTGAAATGCCGATCGGGCCTACGGTTTCAACCGAGAATAGATCGGCCTGGATGCCTCCATGCCGATCGTGGCGGGCGCTCGAAGCACCGACAGAGAACCGCCAATTTTGTTTAAGTTTTCGCTCTACTTATGTGGGAAGATAAAAAGACTGTCCCCAAAGCGTACAGGTGTTCTGCACTTGCGCGCTTTGTAGAGTTTGGAAGAAAGAACACTAAGTTTAAATTTATGAAAGTTGGCGATCGCGTTTGCATTAAAAACTCTGTTGTTGTCTACCACCATCCTGAAAATCGCAGTCAACCATTTGATATTAAGGGTATGGAAGGAGAAGTCGTGGCGATCGTTCAGGAATGGCACGGCAGACCTGTAAGTGCCAATTGGCCGATTCTAGTTCAGTTTGACAAAAAATTTAAAGCTCATTTCAAAGAAGATGAGGTTGAATTGATCTCTTCTGAAGTCTAGCTGTTTGATCCCCGACTTCTTAAAGAAGTCGGGATCTTGGGTCTCGGTTGTTTAAAGTGGGATTGAGTTAATATTCGTAATTTATTTAATCCTTAATTTTTCGACCCTCTGCGGCTGAACCAACCTAAAATATTCCAATCTCCCTGCATTTTCTGCAATTCCTGCTGATGCTGCTTGGCTGTAGCGTAATACCACTGGCAGTGAAGTTCTAGTTCTTGACGGTACTTAATTTCGTCGTAAAACTCGCGGACAATTTGGTGTCTCTGAAAAATTTCGGCCGCGGGAGTCGGTTCTGGGGCAATGTTTTGCAACTCGTGGGGCAGCATGATTGTTTGGGGGCGACGGTGGCTAATATTGGCTGTATTGACTTTAAGCTAGCACACTCAATCGATTTTAGATTTTAGATTTTAGATTTTAGATTTTAGATTTTAGGTTTTAGATTTTAGATTTTAGATTTTAGGTTTTAGATCGTATCCCTTTGATTTAGAATCTTATCTGATGAAGTTTTGTAGGGGCCGGTTCGCCCAGATATTTGATAAGTATAGACAAATTATATAAACCCGCCCCGCCCCTATAATTGGGATGCAACCGGATTTGATATGAGTTTAAATTCTTCAATCTAAAATCCAAAATTTAAAATCTAAAATTCTGTTAAAGCCATCCCCGCAGCCGATAAACGATTAAGCCGATGTATTCTTTCAAAGCTTTAGTTGACTGGTTTAACTGATAGGTATCCGGCAATAAATCCAAGGCGACTGCTTGCCAATTGCTTTGGGATGCTGCGATATCCTGCTTTGTGATCTGAAAGTCTGTTGGTACCGCAATTGCTTTTATTCCTTGACGCTGGAAAATTAAGAGCGATCGAGTCATGTGCATCGCCGATGTCACTAGCAAAACCGGCCCTTTTATAGCTTTAGCATCTAAAATTTTCCGCACGTTGACGGAATTTTGATAGGTGTTGTGTGAATCGGGGTCTTGCAGAATTGCTGATGCTGGTACGCCCATTGTTTGGGCAATTTCTGCCATGTCTGCTGATTCGGGAGGCCCGCCACCTTTCCAATCTACTCTACCGCCGCTGAGAATTAGCAAAGGAGCTTTGCCTTGCCGATAAAGTCGGGAACCGTAGATTATTCGATCGCCCGCTTCCGCTAATTCTACCCAAGGACGGGGAGGTAAAGCTGCTTTGACACCGCCGCCCAAGACGATAATCGCTTCAGCTTGGGGGAGTTCGGCGGTTGGTAAGTTTTGCCATTCGAGCGATCGAACTAACGATTTTGAAACCCAACCGCTACTTCCGAGCAGTAAAATAATTAGAGCCCCAGCAATTGGCGCCGCCGCCCATTTGGGACGCTTCCAAAGTGTGATTAAAGCCGCCATCATTAACAGGCAACTCAACCCCAAAGG
The DNA here is from genome assembly GCF_036701705.1 of Microcoleus sp. w1-18aA5. Taxonomy (NCBI): domain Bacteria; kingdom Bacillati; phylum Cyanobacteriota; class Cyanophyceae; order Oscillatoriales; family Microcoleaceae; genus Microcoleus; species Microcoleus sp. w1-18aA5. The sequence continues at coordinate 9,029 of NZ_JAUPTE010000121.1, forward strand.
ATAAATAAACAGCGGCAAGAGTTTCGATAGAAATACAAACATTCAATTGGAAATTGGCATTGGGAAATTGTACGCTCGCGTAGCCGAAGTATTGGGTATTGGAACGAAGGGCATTAGTGAATGTTAACGAATGACTAATGACTAATGACTAATGCTAGCGACGATCTTCTGGTCCAGATAACCAGCCAAACAATGTAGCAGCGTCAGCCCTAGAGGTTCTGCTATATTTATGGCCGTCCCTTTGCACTACTTCTTTATTGAGGATAGCATCCGAGGTTTTGTCCTGGGAATTCATATTCGGGTTGAGTAGTAATTCGTTGTGCCACCAAGCGACAATTAAACCTGCTGCCACGCCGCCGAGGACACCAAGACCGAGACTCAGGGGCAGCTTACATCCTACTAAGCGAAACCCAACGGTAAACAACACAAACCATATCAGCGCGGGGCTAAACCCCTTGGAGTCTCCGGTAAATTTTGGCATAAGCTGCAAGTTGTGTTTGTAATAACACAGAAAGATATTTACAATATTAGCAGACAATCAAATTGCCAAGGGCGATCGAGCTACAACTACTCCCCACAAATCTCGTTTAATTGTACCTCTAAGTCTGGGGCGGTATTGACAATTTTTACAGAAATTTGCTCTAATTCTGTAAAAGGTTCAAAAGCTGCTTGCTGCGAACTCAATAGTTCGGCTGTCGCGTCTGCAATATCGCCCCTGCGCTGTTGCAGGCGTTCTCGCAATACTTCAATTGGTGCGGTGCAGTAAATGATTTGAATGGGCAAGCCGTGGGATTGAGCCTGATTAATTGCATCGGTTCTCAAGTTTTGGCGATCGAACTTGGCATCTAAAATCACATTCCAACCTCGCTCAGCCAAAATTATCCCCAACTCTAACAATCTACCATAGGTCTGCGCGGTCATTTCAGCCGAGTACAAATCTTGCCCCCCGCGTTCATTTAAAGGAATTCCGCCTAAATGTTTGCGAACCGCATCGGATCGAATGTGAATTGCCCCTGTGCGTCGAGCCAAATATCGAGCTGCTGTACTCTTGCCAGAACCAGACAAACCAGACATCAAAGTTAACTTTCCCCGGTGCGGTTTTGTGTATTGCCAAGCCAGTTTATAGTAATGAGCAGCCGTTTGTGAAATCTCTGCTTTTTGGGCTGTTGAAATAGCAGAATCGTCCAACATTAACGAAGTTACTTTTGCTCTAACATAAGCTTGACGGCTCAAATACAGAGGCAACAGTTGCAGTCCTTCCCAGTCCCCTGTTTGTTCGATGTAAGTATTGAGAAAAGCATTGCCTAAGTCTCTGCGCCCCCGCGATTCCAAGTCCATTACTGTAAAAGCGACATCGTACATCACATCAACAAAGCGAAAAGGCTCGTTAAATTCAATGCAGTCGAATAGCAATATTTTATCTTGCCAGAAGGCTATATTCCGCAAGTGCAAATCTCCGTGGCACTCGCGAATTTTATTCTTGGCAACCCGAATATTAAATAACTCTTGATTTTCCTCAAAAAACGCATCAGTATAATCTTTAGTTTCCTGAAAATGTGCCTGAGTCTGCGGCCCGCCAATATATTTTTGCGAGATCAGGTAATTGTTGTCTATTGCTGTACGAATCTGACTGACTTCGCCAAATGTGCGAATGTAGCTATTACTATTTGCCGTGCTGTGAAACTTGGCAACTTCCCGGCCTAAGTCTGCCATAATTTGCTCGGTCAAAAGTCCGCGTTCCAACAAGCTGAGCAACAGCGAATCTTGAGGAAATTCTCGCATTTTCAGCACGTATTCTACAGCAATCTCGCCAGAATTTATAGCAGGTAAGTTGCTGCCCAATTGAAATAAATCCCCAATTTGAACAATTGGCAAAACTTCTAGATAAATTTCCGGTGCCGTGCGTCGGTTCAGCAGCAATTCTTCTTTGCAGAAATGCTGCCGTTTCTCCAAAGTTGAATAGTCCAAAAAGCCAAAATTGACTGGTTTCTTGATTTTGTAAGTATAATCTCCTGTCAGCAGGACAAAGGAAGCGTGAGTCTGAATTAGCTGCACTGGTTCTGTCACCCCGTGCGGGTAAAAGCCGGGCTGCAACATTTGCTGAATCAGCGGTGGGAGACAAGTCATAGCGATTTTAGATTTTAGATTTTAGATTGGGGATTTTGGATGGTGAATTTTAGATTTTAAGTTGGGGACTTTAGATTGGGAGTGGGGATGTTGACTTTAATCCGATTTATTATAGAGTTGATAGTTAGTGTAAAAAAAAACAGCGATGACAGAAAATAATCAAGATTCCCGTTCCGTGGATGTGTTTGGCGTAGGCAATGCCCTTGTAGACATCCTAGCATTGGTGGAAGATGAATTTGTACTCGGCCACGGGCTGAATCGCGGCGGGATGACGCTGATGAATTCGGAAACGCAGGGGGGGATTTTGCACGATTTAGAGCACAATTCGCTGCAAATGCGATCGGGGGGTTCGGCGGCAAATACGATGATTGGTTTGGCTCAGAGCGGCGGTAAAGCGTATTATTCGGGGAAGGTTGCTAAGGATACTAACGGCGAATTTTATCGGCAAGATTTGCTGGCGGCGGGGATTGATTTTAACGTGCATCCTGCTGCTGAGTCTAAGGAACCCACTGGTACTTGTGTGGTGCTGACTACGCCGGATGCGGAACGCACGATGTGTACTAATCTGGGGGTTTCTACTACTCTGGCGACGACTGATATTGATGTCGATCGACTGGCTCACTGCAAGTACAGTTATGTTGAGGGCTATCTTTGGGATGCTCCCGAGCCGAGAAAGGCTAGCATTGAGACGATGGAACAGTCTAAGCGTCTGGGTGTGAAGGTGGCTTTTACTTTTTCGGATGGCTTTTTAGTCGATCGATTTGCTGATGATTTTCACAAGGTGGTTTCGGAATATTGCGATGTAATTTTTTGCAATGCTGATGAAGTTCGGAGCTTTTTTAAGGAGGAATCTTTGGAAGAGTGCGCTCGGAAAATGAGCGAGATTTCCGATTTGGCTTTTATCACTAATGGGGATAAAGGCTGCATGGTGGTGGAGAACAAACAGATTGTTGATGTGGCTGGATTTCCGGTAAAGGCGATCGATACTGTGGGTGCTGGGGATGCTTTTGCGGGGGGTGTTTTGTTTGGAATTACTAACGGTTTAAGTTCTACACAAGCGGCTCGCTGGGGCAATTTCTTGGCTTCTAGGGTGGTGCAGATTCATGGGCCTCGGCTTGAGGGTTCTCAGGCTCATCTTTTGAATGAGGTGATTTCTGGTTAGGAATTGAAAGGGGCGATCGCACTTTTTGGATTAAGGGCGATCGCTCTTTTTTTAACCACAAATAGAGGTTGGCTGAGTGCGTGGATTGAGTGATTTTGAGATAATTTTTCTTCCACTTTTAGCCTGCTTTTTCTGCCAATCTGCAAACATAGCATCCAAGTCGTAATTGAATGACTTAGCGTGTTGTTCGCGAATTTGGTGAATTTTCTCCACGATCTCATCTTGCCACATAAATTCAACCTCCTAGTAGTTCGTAAGGCGTACAAATGATCGGTAATTGGTATCCCAAATCCAAACTAATTTCTGCAAGTTTTCTCTGAATTTGAGCGTTAGCGATATGCTTACAGTTCCAGGGTAAGAGCATCTCAATCAGGCTTGACACAAGCACTTGAGAATCTGCATCATATAGTCATCATTCATCGCCGCT
>NZ_JAUPTE010000122.1:0-12589 GCF_036701705.1 Microcoleus sp. w1-18aA5
AATTTAACAGGATTTTCAATTCACATATCATTTTCAGTGTGTTTTGTCAACTCCTAATACTGAACCGACGCCCTAGTTACACAAAGGCTTTAATTGTTTTTGGAGATGTCTTTAGGACACAGACCGTGCTTTCTACCTACGGAATACCTGTATTTTATCAATAGAAATATGCCGTTAATTCTCCTGACAATCCTTTTGCCGGGATCAAAGTTTTTTATCAATATTTATACTGTGTTGTTTTTGTTTTTAACTGCTCGATTGCCAGGTCTAAACTAAGCAATAATCTTTTAGGAAAATTGTCACGAACAAAAAACGGTTATTAAAGCAATCACGGTATATGAATAATTGTCAAAAGCGGCGTATAAAAAATATAAGAAAACCCCAAATTTCACAAACAATGTGAAAAAAAAGGCGAAGAAAAGGGTTGCCAACAGGTGAATAAAAGTTTCAATCAAAAAAATGATCGGCGCAAAAGCGACAAAATCGAGTATAATATAGTATTGCTAAATTGAGTCGCAGTTCAGAAATACTGTTGAAAAACTAAATTTATTGAAATAGACAGGTGCAAATTGAGGATTGAAGGCGTACCCAAATTGACTAAATATTTGCTGATCGGTTCCACAAAAGCTTACAGTGGCAAGTCTGCCATCGCCCTGGGGATGGCACTCGGACTCCGGGACAAGGGGCTGGCCGTCGCCTACGGCAAACCTCTGGGAACCTGTTTCAGCTCGCCAGGAGCTGGGATCGAGGAGGAAGACGTGCGGTTCGCGGTAGAGACGCTGAAGCTCTCAGAAAGTCAGATGCCGTCAACACTGCTGTATTTGGATGAAGAGACGGTTCACAAGCGTTTGCGGGGAGAAGACAAGGCAGATTACCGCCAGTCTTTAGCACAATATTTGCAAGCTCCCAGCGGAGACTTGGTGCTGTTAGAAGGCCCAGCTAATTTGGAGGAAGGCAGTCTGTTTGACTTGTCTTTGGTTCAAGTCGCTGAGGCAGTTGATGCCTCTGTGTTGTTGGTAGCCCGCCCGATCGATCTGTATGTAGACGATTTGCTGTCGGCTAAACAGCGTTTGGGTTCGCGGTTGCTGGGGGTGGTACTCAATGACGTTCCCTCGGACAAACTCGAATCCGTAACGGCGACTGTGCGGCCTTTTCTGGAGGCTGCGGGTATTCCAGTTTTGGGAATGTTGCCGAGAAGTGCTTTGCTGCGAAGTGTCAGCGTCAAAGAATTGGTGCACCAATTGAAAGCTGATGTGCTCTGCCGTAAAGACCGTTTGGACTTGATGGTGGAAACCTTGACAATTGGCGCGATGAATGTTAGTTCTGCTCTGAAGTATTTCCGCAAAGCGAGAAATATGGCGGTGGTGACGGGGGGCGATCGCACGGACATTCAGCTAGCGGCTCTGGAAAGCTCGACTCAGTGCTTAATTTTGACAGGCCACTTGCCTCCTTCTCCCCTGGTGATTGGCAGGGCAGAAGAAATGGAAATTCCGGTTTTGTCTGTTGATTTGGATACCTTAACCACGGTGGAAATTATCGACAGCACCTTTGGCAGCGTGCGCCTGCACGAACCGATCAAGGTGGAATGCGTTACTCAGCTAATGGCAGAACATTTTGATCTTGATGGCATGATGGCATCCTTGGGCCTGAGCGATCGAGTCCATTAATAAGAGAGCCGGAGCTGAGGGAAGAAGGTATTCAGCAGAGAGAATTTTTTGTTTAAATAAATAAAAAGCTAAAATTCTTAAATTCTCAATTTTTCTTGAATTCTACCTTGAACTCCGGCTGCCGAATGTCTTGAGACATTCTGCCTTCTGGCTTCCTCAAATCAGCCGCTCCTCTAGTCTGATCTGGTAAATCAGCAATTCTTAACTTCTTTTTGGCGGCAATGGCTAGTGAGTCTGCTAAAATCCACAACGTAGTTTTATTTAATTTAATAAATTCTTTGAGTCAATCAATTGAGCTACCCAGAGTAGATGATTTTTTACAAGAACTTGCGGCGATCCAGCAAACCGGCTCCAAGCGGATTGCTCTTTTGGGTTCTCGCCACGTTCCTATTACCCACCAGCAGCTAATTGAGATGCTGAGCTACGCCATAGTTCTGGGAGGCAATCAGCTCATCACTTCTGGCGCTACAGGCACCAATTCAGCCGCAATTCGGGGGGCAATGCGAGCAGATCCTAATCTGCTGACGGTGATTTTGCCACAAAGTATGAGTCGCCAGCCCCGGGAGTCTCGCGACCAACTCGAACAAGTGATACATTTGGTAGAAAATCCCAAAAATGATAGCTTGTCTCTCCCGGAAGCAAGCGCCATGTGCAATCAGGAGATTATTTCTCGCTGCCAGCAACTGATCTGTTTTGCTTTTCACGAAAGCCACACTTTGCTGAAAACTTGCCAGGATGCGGAGGAACAGCGCAAGGTAGTTACTCTGTTCTATTTTGATTGAACTGCGAGGCGGATGATGCTGTTGGGATTGCCTGTGTCGGTTATTCTGCTTGATTGTATTGCTGCTGCGGCTGCGCTGGTTTACGCACCGTTTTTGGTGGTTGCCGTCGCCCGCTTGCAGCTAGGCTACGATCAAGCAGCCCCCCGCGCTATGTTTGAGAGGTTGCCTGCTTACGCTCAACGGGCAACTTGGGCTCACCAAAATTCGTTTGAGACGTTTATGCTGTTTTCAGCCGCGGCTTTGATGGCTTTTGTGACGGGGGTAGATTCGGAACCGGCAGGTTGGGCTGCGATCGCTTTTACGATCGCCCGGTTGTTGTTTTCGGTTTTCTATATTCTGAATGTGCCGCTGGGGCGATCGCTCATGTTTGCGATTAGTTCTTCTTGCACTGTTTCTTTATTCTATTTCAGTTTGATGACTGTTAATAGCTAATTGTCAGTAGTTATTGGTTATTGGTTATTGGTTATTGGTTATTAGTTATTGGTTAGTTGTTAATGCCCAATGCCGTGTTTGGCTAATGCCGTGTTTGGCCAATTACCAATTACCAATGCCCAATGCCCAATTCCCAATGCCCAATGCCCAATTCCCTATTACCCATTACAAATTACTAATTTATGGCTGCTAGTTATTCCTTTGATATTGTCAGCGATTTCGATCGCCAAGAATTAGTCAATGCTGTTGACCAAACAACGCGAGAAATTCAAAGCCGCTACGACTTGAAAGATACCAAAACCACTGTAGAATTGGGCGCTGAAGCAATTACTGTCAATACCGACAGCGAATTTACTCTCGATGCAATTCACACTGTTTTGCAAACTAAAGCCGCCAAGCGCAATTTGTCTCTGAAAATTTTTGATTATGGGAAAATTGAAGCTGCTAGTGGTACTAGAGTACGCCAAGAAATCAAACTGAAAAAAGGGATTGACCAGGAAATTGCCAAGAAAATTACTAAATTAATTCGAGATGAGTTTAAAAAGATTCAAGGCTCGATTCAAGGTGATGCAGTGCGCGTTTCTGCTAAGGATAAGGATGATTTACAGTTGGTAATTCAACGCTTGAAGCAAGAAGATTATCCCGTGGCTTTGCAGTTTACAAATTACCGCTAAATTGGATAGTTTCTATGGGCTTCAGTCCTCATACGTGGTGACGAATCAGGACTAAAGTCCTGACTTCAAACAAGTTTTTATCGACTTAATATTAAATATCTAAACCCGTGACTGTTAAGTCGGGAGGATGTTCGACCACAAACTGGTAATATAACTCTTGCTTTGCTTGCGGCGGCAGAGACATTATCCATTCTAGCAGCCCCATTTCACCTGCTACTATCTTCGGATTAGTGAGAGTAGATCGCACTTTAATTTGTTCATTGCGGCTGACTGGCAATTGCTCTTTTAGTGTCAGGTGTACCTGCACCTGCTGCAAGTTAGTCACATTTAAGCGATAAGCGTAACTCATGCGCCGCTGCTGGCCGATCAGTTTTTTATCTACTTGTCTTTCCACTAACTCCCGCTCTATTTTTAACCGTTCATCAATTCCTAAATTAACTTTATATTCTTGGCCGGGGGAAACATTTTCTAACTGCACACTGCCGACAAAAGTGTTATCGCGAAAGATATTTGCTTTACCGGGCAGAAGAGTTGCACCTGTCAGCGGATTTACAACAACTGCTTGCAAATAGGCAAAACTGACTAATCGCGGGACGGCTATATATTCAGGTTTAAACGGATAATTTTCGCTGAAAATAGTGACTTTGTGCGGCGTGCCGTCGCTGGGAATGTTGGTATTTCCGCCTACTTGAAATGACACAGTGCCGCCTTCTATCGATACTTGTGCGATCGCGGTTTGAGCTGCTATGGATTCGGGTGCGGCAGCAGCACCGTCCCCAGCCATCATTGCAAATTGTGCCTCGGTTTCCATCTCTAATTCCATATAGTCTCTTTCCATTTCTGCTCCCGCAGTCGCTCGGGTGGGTTTCATCAAAATTTGTCGGGATCGAGCTGATCTTGGGTGAACAATATCGATAAACCAGGGTTGGAGTTTTGGTGGCAAAGTTCCCATTCCGGGTTTAGCTGTGGATAAAGTCAGCGCTACTCCCGCCCAATCTTCCCCTGTATTTTGATTGACTTCGGCTAGGTAATTGAGATTAATTTGGTTGTTGGTAGTGTTGACTCGCAAGTCGTAAAGGGGAGTCCAATTTGCTCGCCTTACTACATAGGAAACTTCTAGTTCAAAATTGCCGCTGCCACTTGGTTCGATGGCGACAATGATGTTAAAACTTTGCTGGGAATCGGGACTTTGTACTTGCCACAACTGCTGCCGTAAAGCTTCTATTTGATTGTCTAATTCTTGCTGCTGTTTTTCGTGTTGGGCGATCGCACTTACATATTTTAGGTAATTAGTTCCTAAAAAGTTGAGCAATTCGCCAGTGTCGTTTAAACCTACCTGCTGTTTGGCGATGCCACTGGAAAAGAAACCAACGCTTTTTTCGCTCAAACCTTCCACAAATTTGAGTTGAATTTTCCGGGCGGTTATTTTGTCGTTAATTCCCCGTCTTTGGGTTTGTAACTCTTGAATTTGTTGGGTTAATTCGGCAGTGCGATCGCCCACTGGTTCGGTGCTAAATACTGTTTCGGTTCGCACTCCCAGCAATCGCACTGCAACTGTACCCGCACCCGTGGCCCTGACTGACTCTGTTTCGAGAGTTGCGGGTACAGAGGCGATCGCCAATTCTTGCTCGTTTCCCATCAGAGATACCGTACCGCGGCGCGTCACCAAAGCGCGATCGGTGTAAACTGTAACTTTGGATATGCTAGTATTTAGTGTTTTAATGGTATCAGAATTAAGTATTTCTGAGTCAGTCATTGTTAGTTGCTCCTATTTAATAACCGTTTAGTCGATCGTGCATTTTGCAAAGTAGTTTATTAATCAAACTCAGAAGTTATTGGATTATCTACAACGGGGGAGGCCGGGTTTACGAGATCATTAGTTTTATACATTGATAGTTGGTCAAACCTGCCCCTACAGTTTGATGTTCAAAATGCTAGCGCGGGGGTGGGCAGGTTTATGAGATCGTTAATGTTAGGCATTAATAGTTGATAAAACCCGCCCCGTGGGTTAATTTTAGCTCAGTGGCTCGATTCCTGCCAAATCCAAAATTTGAGGAATTAAATCTTCTCGTTTGACGGCCATCATGTGAACTCCTTGACAAATCTGCCGCGCTAGCTTGACTTGTTCGGCAGCAATTTTTATGCCTTCCTGCAATGGTTCTGGAGATTTTGCTAAACGATCGATCGTCTCTTGTGGGATGTGAACTCCCGGCACGTATTTTTTAATAAATTCAGCATTTTTAGCTGATTTAAACAAAAATATTCCTGCTAAAACTGGCTTGTTGCAGCCTGCAGCAACGTGGTGCATAAACTTATCCAAAACTTCAAAATCTGTAATTAATTGACTCTGAAAAAACTGTGCTCCAGCCTCTACTTTTTTCTCAAATCGACTTTGCAAACCAGACCAACTGGGGCATTGCGGATCGACGGCAGCACCGACAAATAAATCAGTAAATCCGTCTGTTAAAGGTTTGTCATTCCAGTCTAAGCCGCCGTTCATTTTTTGAATGACTTGTAACAGTCGTACTGATTCAAAGTCGAATACACTTTTTGCTTTAGGATGGTCGCCCGCTTTGACGGGATCACCTGTAAGTGCTAATACATTGCGTATGCCTAAAGCGTGGGCTCCCATGAGATCAGCTTGCAGACCAATTTGATTGCGATCGCGACAAGCAACTTGACAAATTGGCTCAATTCCGTGCTGCACTAAAATCGCCGAAACTGCTAGGGGACACATTCGCAACACTGCGCGACTTCCGTCTGTGACATTAATGGCGTGAACTCTGTTTTTGAGGCGTTCAGCCATTTGAATCGTGTGAGTTATGTCGCCGCCTTTTGGTGGGGCAACTTCGGCGGTAATTATAAATTCTCCGGGGGTGGTGCAGGCTGTGCGAAAACGGTTCATAGTTATTCCAAGGAAGAAGACACGACACTGATTTTGACACGGATACACGGATTAATTATCGAGGGTTCCTTCTGAGGGTGAAGGAACAAAACCCTTCGACTTACTTCCCTTCGGCTACGCTTTGCATGATTTGTTCAGAGTAAAAAGAAGGAAGAAGGAAGACTAATTAGGCAGAGAATAACCGAAAGCTGTTTTAACCTTAGTTAGAGTTTGATTCGCAATAGCTTCTGCTTGTTCTCTTCCGCGACGTAGTACAGACTCTAAATATCCCGGATCGTCCATTATTTCCTTGTATTTATCCTGAATTGGTTTGAGGGCATTAATTGTCGTCTCTGTCAGCAAGGGTTTAAAATCTCCCCAACCCATGTTTTCACACTCCGCTGCTACTTCTTCCTTAGATTTGCCGGAAAGTAGGAGATAAAGTGTCAGCAAATTTCTAGCTTCGGGGCGATCGGGGTCGTCAAATGTCAAACCCCGCACGGCATCGGTTTTGCAGCGCTTGATTTTTTTGGCGATCGCATCTGGCGAATCCAATAAATTAATTCGACTTTGTTCGGAAGGGTCAGATTTCGACATTTTGCGCGTGCCATCTGTCAAACTCATCACCCTCGCACCGTCAGGCCGAATTAACGGTTCGGGAAGTTTCAATACTGGCTTTTCGGATGTGCCGAATTGGTGATTTAATCTGATGACAATATCGCGGGTGAGTTCCAAATGCTGTTTTTGGTCTTCTCCCACTGGCACTTTGTCGGCATCGTAAAGCAAAATGTCTGCTGCCATTAACACGGGATAATTTAGCAAGCCTGCATTGACATTTTCACCTTGTTTAATTGCTTTTTCTTTAAACTGAATCATATCTTCGAGCCAGTTAATCGGCGTAATACAGTTGAGCAGCCATGCTAGTTCTGTGTGCGCCGAGACGTGGGATTGCACGAAAATAGTAGAATATTCTAAGTCGATGCCGCAAGCTAAATACAGTGCGGCGATCGTGTAAGTGTCGGAGGCGAGAGTTGCTGGATTGTGCGGTGCGGTAATTGCGTGCAAATCGACTACGCAGAAGTAATTTTCGTACTGACTTTGATTTTCTACCCAGTTGCGAATGGCACCGAGATAATTGCCGAGGTGAAGATTGCCGGTTGGCTGAACTCCAGAAAGAACGCGCTGTTTGCCCATGAGGAAAGAATAGAATTGAACTCACATTTCTATATTGACACGTTATTTCAATTTCAGAGCCTCTAATTTTCTGGCGGTTGACTGTTGAGTGTTGAGTGCTGACTGCTGACTGTTGACTGTTGACTGTTGACTGTTGACTGTTAACTGCTGACAACTAACAACTAACAACTAACAACTGACAACTAACAACTAACAACTGACAACTAACAACTGACAACTAACAACTGACAACTGACCAATTACCAATCTGTCAGCAACCTTGCTTTCCGCAAAATAAATGTCAGAACAGTTTCTTCGCCCGTAATAATATCGGCTCTGCCTTCCATTCCCGATTGAATCAAATACTGGCGGGGCATATTAGCCGGGGAGTTTCCGAAGAATTGACCGTTGGTGGATTTGAGTTTTGTTAAATAAGTTTGTTCAGGCTTAATTGCCACTTCGTAATAAGCTGTACCTAAATTATTAGTGGGATTTTGAGGGGCGATCGCATCTGGGGCGATTTCGCTGACGGTTCCTTTTAATGTGCCGTAATCGGGGAAAGGCAAAGCCGAAATCCTGATCTGTACGGGTTGGCCGATTTGGATGCGGGCGATGTCTTGGGATGTCACCTTGGCTTTGACTACCAGGGGTACGTCGCTGGGGACGATTTGGGCGATCGCACTGCCGGCTTGTACGGTTTGACCAGTATTTCGTACTTCCAATCTGAGAATTGTACCATCCGTGGGCGTGCGGATCACGCTATTTTCTAGTTTTAACTCAATTTGATTGAGTTCTTTTTTAGCTTGAATTAATTGTTGTTGAATGGACGATCGCTTGACGAGCAAAACCCGCCGACTTCGGCCCAGTCTCTCGGCGACATCCGGCAGCGATGTGGCGAATTTAACTAAAGCGGATTCGATTAATTCCTGTTGGGCGGAACTTTCACTTTCGATGCTTTTAAATTGAGCGCTGGCCAAAATTTGGTTTTCTAAGTCGCGCAGTTGCTGGTTGATTTGCTGTGCTGCTGTTTGAGACTGATTAATGATTTCTTGTAACTGCTGTTGTTGAGCGCCCAAACGCGAAGAATCTACAACTGCGATCGCATCTCCTTCTTTTACTGTCTGATTCTCGCTGACAGCAATGCTTTCGACGGTTCCTTCGGTGGCGGCTTGCACGACGCGCACTTCTCCGGCTGGACGGACGATCGCGTCTGCTTTGACTGTAGCGCTGTATTTGGTGACGCTAGCGAGGGCAATCACCCCGCCAAAGGTCGCCACCATCAAAATGCCGCCCAAAGTCGTCCAGCGGCTGACAGGGGGCAAAAACTGGTCGTTATCAAAGGTTTCAGCGGGTGTGGCTTCGGGAGTCAGAGACATGGCGGCTGGGGGAGAGGGGTATAGTTTGGAGTTTGGAGTTTTGAGTTGGAGAGGAGGGAGAAATCGCTGATTTGTTTTGTCACTTTTATGATCAGCTTTCCGGAAACCAAGTACCGGTTTAGAAGTCTAAATCAAAATTCACAGGGTAAAGGTAAAAATCCGCACAGCTTTGCCGTTCCCACCCACAAACTTCGCCAAATATGAAAAGGAGTGAAGCCAGCGGGCTACAGTCCTGAAAATACGGCGTTTCCACCATGAGTTTTGGCACTGTTACCGGGTTTTTCCTGTATGCGTAGGTAGTAAGTAAGTACATAGGTATTAATAGGAGTTATTTATGTCAAAAAATCAACCAGCTTCACTCTTCATCGAAGTAACCGATGGAGAATCTGCTACTGTCAACGGTGGCAACATTACCAGCGGTGTTAGCGGTGCTAAAAGCAACAGCAAGACGGATAACAGCAGCCGCGAGGGTCTCACTATGCTGTTTTTCCTGCCGCAGCCTAGCCAGCTTTATCTGTACGATCCGAGCCGCGATCGCGGTTACAAAACCCTAGTGGTTTAGATAGCTGAGTCAAGTTGTGCGATAAAGTGAATTTTGAAAATTTATCCGTAGTATTCCGGATGTCGTACAGGACTACAAGAAGTATTACTCAGTATTTACACAAGAATCTAGAAATTAAATAATATTTCTAGTTTCCCTTCAATTTTATTAAGTTAAACGGAGTCAAATCATGAAAGAAGCAAAGGACAATTCACTGTTTGCTGAACTCACCCCTGAAGAATCAGCTAGCGTCAACGGCGGTTACTATTATGCCAATCGATACAATTGTCAGCGGCAGCGGCGCAGTTGGGTCGTGTACCGCCGGAATTGCGACGGTTCATACAGAAGAGTAGTCCGCTACGCCTACTACTAAATTTTAGTGCTAGTCAATTCAGATCTATAACTGTGGAATCGAGAAAGCACCCATAACTTTATGGGTGCTTTTTGCTGATTGGGTAGTTGGTGATGAGTAATCTTCTTTATGCTCTACCATTATTCATTTTGCAAAATGTTAAAGAACATCCCTTTGATCGGCAAAATGCCATTATTCGGACAAGTTAACAGGTTTAAGAAATATCAGGTTGTTCTCCAGCAGAGCGAAGAAGATTGCGGGGCGGCTTGTTTGGCTTCGATCGCGAAATTTTACGGACAAAATTTTACTATTAGCCGCTTGCGAGAATGTGCGGGCACCGGTCAAAAAGGGACGACTCTGCTGGGCTTGAAACAAGGTGCTGAGGCGATCGGCTTTAATGCTCGATCGGTGCGAGCCGCGGCTGCTATTTTAGACCAAATTGAGGAAGCGCCTTTACCGGCAATTATTCACTGGAGCGGTTATCACTGGGTTGTTTTGTACGGAAAGCAGGGCGACAAATATGCGATCGGCGATCCCGCTGTCGGTATACGCTATGTTTCCAAAGAAGAATTAGCAGCAGGTTGGACAGATTGGCTGTGCTTGCTAGTAGAACCCGATGCTGAGCGGTTTTTTGCGGCCGCAGAGGGCCAACCGCCCGCCAATTCCTTACAAAAATGGATGCGCCGGATTGGGATTTATCGCCCGATTTTAATGGAAGCATTTTTGCTGAATGTGGTGTTGGGTTTGCTGTCGATTTCTTCGCCTTTTCTCGTTCAACTGCTCACCGACGACATCCTGGTGCGGGGCGACAGACAACTCCTGGCGAGTGTGGCGATCGCAGTTATAGTTATGAACCTTTTTAGCAGCAGTTTAGGATTGGTAGAGTCGAACTTAATTGCTCAGTTTTCCCAGCGTTTAGAATTGGGATTGGTGATGGAATTTGCGCGCAAATTCCTGCGATTGCCTTTGAGCTTTTACGAAACCAGACGCAGTGGCGAAATCGTCAGTAGATTACAAGATATCCAAGAAATAAATAAATTAGTTTCTCAAGTCGCTATCAGCTTGCCAAGTCAATTTTTTATAGCTGTAGTTTCTTTTATTTTTATGTTATTTTACAGCAAGGAACTGACTTTAGCAGCTACAGCTATAGCTCTGTTAATGACTGCCTCTACAGTGGTATTTCTGCCCGTATTGCAGCAAAAAACGCGCAGTTTATTTGTGCTGGAAGCAGAAACTCAAGGCGTTTTAGTAGAAACTTTTAAAGGCGCGCTGACTGTCAAAACTACTAGCAGCGGTCAGCAACTTTGGGAAGAATTTCAAACCCGCTTTGGTCGCTTAGCAAAGCTCACTTTCCGCACTACACAAATTGGCATTCTCAACAATATATTTTCTGGTTTTGTTGCCTCTGCTGGCAGCATTACTCTGCTGTGGCTTGGTAGCGGTTTGGTGATTGACAAGGTATTGAGTATAGGTCAGTTGCTAGCGTTTATTAGCATGAATCAAAACGTTACTACTTGGGTGAATTCGCTAGTAGGATTTACTGATGAGATGACTCGCGTGCAGACAGCTACTCAACGGCTGTCGGAAGTTATCGATGCTGAACCGGAAACTAAAGACGATACGAATAAACCTTTTGTAACTATTCAAGACCGCGACGGTATTGTTTGCAAGAGTGTTAATTTTCACTACCCCGGTAGACTTGACTTGCTGGAAAATTTTTCTGTCACATTTCCCGGCGGTCAAGCAATTGCTTTAATCGGCAATTCCGGCTGCGGAAAAAGTACGCTAGCAAAAGTAATTTCTGGTCTGTACCCGCTGCAATCTGGTAATATTAGAATTGGCGGCTACAACTTGCAGGATTTGTCTCTAGACAGTCTCAGACAGCAGGTAGTATTGGTTCCTCAAGAAGCGCATTTTTGGAGCCGTTCGATTCTCGAAAATTTTCGTTTGGGCAGTCCAGATATCAGCTTTGAACAGATTGTTAAAGTTTGCAAAATTGCGGGGGCGGATGAATTTATCAGCCAATTGCCTGATAAATATCAAACTGTTTTAGGCGAGTTTGGAGCGAATATTTCTGGCGGACAAAGACAAAGATTGGCGATCGCCCGCGCAATTCTCAACAACCCTCCCGTATTGATTTTAGACGAATCTACCGCAGGGCTTGACCCCGCAAGCGAAGCGGAAGTCTTAGAAAATTTGTTGATGTACCGGCACGGGAAAACGACGATTTTTATCAGTCACAGACCGCGAGTGATCGATCGCGCCGATTGGATTATCATGTTAGAACGCGGCCGATTGAAACTGCAAGGCTCGGCTGCAAAATTGCGATCGATTCCAGGAGACCATTTAGAGTTTTTGCATCCTTGAACGAGTTAATAAAACGACAGGTTGAAATCTGTCGCGACACAAACAACACCCGGCTGCGCGGTTCGACACCGAGTCAATCGATTTTAGATTAAAGATTAAAGATTAAAAAATTGAAGCATTGACCCCACGGATAAATTCGGGGGGCAAGTTTCATCGGAGACAAGTTTTTTATTTCTGGGTCCTGAGTCTGCTTTCGGAATGAATCCGGGGGCTTGTATCCTGGATGCTTTAGACATCTCCAAAATAGTAACAGTTCGTGGTAATATCACATCATAAAGCTTTTTTGACCCAGAAACATGAGCGACATACTCAATCATATTGAAGAGCATCCTAAAGAAACA
>NZ_JAUPTE010000123.1:0-12439 GCF_036701705.1 Microcoleus sp. w1-18aA5
CGTCTTAAGTTTAACTCCAATCAGGCAACTTAATGTTTTGTTACATAGATTGGTTTTTTCCCGCCTATCTACTTATCCACCACTTTTACCTTTTTGAGTGTCGCTATTTCGGACTCTCAACTTGAAGACTGCATAACCCACTCCAGCAATTCGATCTCCTGGGAGTTCTCCCCGTGTGAGTTGTTCGATAATGGGTTGAATATCATTGCGAATGCTGCGGTATTTTTTTGCCAGAGTGCGTAAATTGCGATTGAAGGTTGGTGAAACTATAACTTGAATTAAGGGCAAGTCAGTCATTTTCAATTCCTTCCCACATTTGAGCAACCGAAATGGTTTGCCCAGTCATGGCTTCGTGCCAAGCTTGCCGAAAATCTTGTAGAAGCGCTGCTTGAGATTGGCCCTCTCCGTCAATTTCTGAGGGTTCTGGAATACTAAAAGAATTAGCAGGAGGCATCTCCTGGATTTCTGCTGAGAAAACCTCTGGCAGATTATTTTGCGAAATGATTACCCCCTGACGTTGCTTTTGGCTTAGAAACTCTATAAAACTCGCAACTAATGCCAGATGTTCTGGAGAAAGTCGATCGAGCCATCGATCGATTTGATGTCGAAGTGCTGCTACATTCATAATGCCATCAAACCTTTTAATTTTACCTTCATTTTAACTTGACACTCCCCGCCTTGAATATCGGTCTTCCCTCTGCCTCTGACACGGATGCGGTTCAAAACTCTTCTCCTCCCTTCTATGGCACAATCTAAATAAGATAAAACCCTCAAGCCACCATGACCGCAAACCTACCCCCGCAATACGACCCCCAAGCCACCGAAGCTAAATGGCAAAAATACTGGGAAGAGAACCAAACCTTCAAAGCTGACCCCGAAAAAGGCGGCGAACCTTACTGCGTCGTCATCCCGCCGCCCAACGTGACCGGCAGTCTCCACATGGGACACGCTTTTGAAGAGACGCTGATTGATGTCCTCGTCCGCTATCACCGCATGACTGGACGCAATACTCTGTGGTTGCCGGGAACGGATCATGCTAGCATCGCAGTTCAAACTATTCTCGAAAAGCAACTCAAAGCAGAAGGCAAAACTCGCCACGATTTAGGCAGAGAAAAATTCTTGGAACGGGCCTGGGAGTGGAAAGCTGAATCGGGCAATACTATTACTAACCAATTACGCAGTTTGGGCGTGTCTGTCGATTGGTCGCGTGAACGCTTTACGATGGATGAAGGCTTATCCGCTGCGGTTTTAGAAGCGTTTGTCCGCTTGTACGATGAGGGGCTGATTTATCGCGGCAATTACCTGGTGAATTGGTGTCCGGCGAGTCAGTCTGCTGTGTCGGATTTGGAGGTAGACCAGCAGGAAGTTGAGGGCCATTTGTGGCATTTCCGCTATCCTTTGACGGACGGTTCGGGTTATTTGGAGGTGGCGACGACTCGGCCGGAAACGATGTTGGGCGATACTGGGGTGGCGGTGAATCCACAGGACGATCGCTACAAACATCTTATCGGTAAAACTGTGACTTTGCCGATCGTCAATCGCGAAATTCCAATCATTGCTGATGAGTTTGTCGATCCGACTTTTGGAACTGGTTGTGTTAAGGTGACTCCCGCCCACGATCCGAATGACTTCGAGATGGGTAAACGTCACAATTTGCCGTTTATTAACATTATGAATAAGGACGGCACTTTAAATGAAAATGCCGGAGAGTTCCAGGGACAAGACCGATTTGTTGCCCGGAAAAATGTGGTGCAGCGGTTAGAAAATGACGGGGTTTTGGTTAAAATAGAAGATTATAAGCATACTGTTCCCTACAGCGAACGCGGCAAAGTCCCGGTCGAACCTTTGATATCTACACAATGGTTTGTGAAGATCGAGCCTCTTTCTCAACGTGCTTTACAAGCATTAGATCAAAGTAACTCACCAGTCTTTGTTCCTGACAGATGGACAAAGGTTTATCGGGATTGGTTGGTGAAGCTGAAGGATTGGTGTATCTCCCGACAATTGTGGTGGGGACACCAAATACCGGCTTGGTATGCTGTTAGCGAAACCCAAGGCGAAATTACTGACACGACGCCGTTTGTAGTGGCGAAAACTGAAGCTGAAGCTAAGGAAAAAGCTACGGCTAAATTTGGTAATGACGTAGAGTTAACAAGAGATCCAGACGTATTGGATACTTGGTTTTCATCTGGGTTGTGGCCTTTCTCAACTTTGGGATGGCCGGACGAAACTAAAGATTTGGAGTTTTACTATCCGACAACTACTTTGGTTACAGGTTTTGATATCATCTTTTTCTGGGTGGCTAGAATGACGATGATGGCAGGACATTTTACTGAAAAGATGCCTTTTGATACTGTTTACATTCACGGTTTGGTGTTGGATGAAAACGGTCAGAAAATGTCTAAGAGTAAAAATAACGGTATCGACCCGCTGCTGTTGATTGGCAAGTACGGTACTGATGCTTTGCGCTACACTTTGGTTAAGGAAGTGGTTGGGGCCGGTCAAAATATTCGCATGGAGTACGATCGCAAAACTGATGAATCGAAATCGGTGGAAGCTTCGCGTAACTTCACGAATAAGTTGTGGAATGCCGCCCGGTTTGTGATGATGAATTTGGAGGGACAGACTCCGCAACAATTGGGAAGTCCTTCTGGGGGAGGTGGTTTGGAATTGTGCGATCGCTGGATTCTTTCTCGCTATTATCAAGTTGTGCAACAAAGCCGCAATTGTTTGGAAAATTACGGTTTGGGAGAAGCGGCAAAGGGACTTTATGAGTTTATTTGGGGCGATTTCTGTGACTGGTATATTGAGTTAGTCAAGTCTCGCTTGCAACAGGATGCTGAACCAAATTCTAAGAAAGGGGCACAGCAAACTTTTGCTTTTGTGTTGGAAGGGATTCTGAAACTACTGCATCCTTTTATGCCGCACATTACTGAGGAGATTTGGCACACTCTGACTCAAACAGGTGACGATCAATGTTTGGCTTTGCAAGCTTATCCTGAAGCAAACGCATCACTCATTGATTCTGATTTGGAACAGCAGTTTGAGTTGTTGTTCGGTACAATTCGCACTATTCGCAATTTGCGGGCAGATTCTGATATCAAGCCAAGTGTGAAGGTGACGGCGATTTTGCAAAGCGAAAACGAGAAAGAACGCCAAATAATCTCAGATGGAGGCGTTTACATTCAGGATTTGGCAAAAGTGGAAAATCTGACCGTAACTGCTAGTTTGGATACAGATTTGGGACAGACAATTACTGGGGTTGTAGGTACTGTGCAAGTATTGATTCCTCTGGCTGGGGTGGTCGATTTGGCGGCTTTGCGTGCTAAATTAGAAAAGAAGTTGAGCAAAGTGGAAGCTGAAATTAAGCATACTGCGGCGCGTTTGAGTAATCAGAAGTTTGTGGATAAGGCTACTCCTGATGTGGTTCAGGGGGCGAGGGATGCTTTGGCGGAAGCCGAAAAACAAGCTGAGATTTTGCGCGATCGGCTAAAGTTGTTTTAAGAGTTGACTGTTGACGGTTTTTAGTCAATTTGTAGGTGGCGTGAGGGCGAAAAACCTGGGAATCCCCAGGAAAATATTGACTCTCACGCACCACAGGCGCGATCGGCTAAAGTTGTTTTAAGAGTTGACTGTTGACAGGGGTGGGGGCGGGTTTAGGAGAGAGTTAGTTTCAGGCATAGATTTTTTGTAAAACCCGCCCCTAGAAGATAGCAAATCCTACAACCATCACCCATTACTAATTACCCTCATGTTATATTTAGCCCAAGTACAAAATCAGGAAAATTTAGGCGAGATAAGTCTGCAATTGCTGGCTTGCCAAAATTCTGATGATACTTGGGCTATTCTTAGTGAAGAAAGTTTCTTGACATTACAGAAAGATTTTGCTCAAAATCCAATTAACTCTGCAACGAATGTTTTAAATGCAGGGATTTTAGTATTAGCAAATGTTGACCAAAATAGCCAGGTTTTGGATATTCAAGCAGCTACAAACTGGGTACTACAATTAGTAGAGAAATATTTAACAACAGGTTTTACTCCCGATTTTTTGCAGCAAGAAGCCCAAAAAGTAGAAGATTGGAGGCAATCTCTCACTTTGCAGAGTCAAGAATTGTCTCGCCGCTTGATTGAAGTTGAAGCCCGCCGAGAACAAATTCAAAACTTAGAAGCAAAACTCCAGCAGGAAAAGCAATTGTTGGAAAGTTCGATCAACCAATTGAAAATTTCACCCGCTACACCGCCACTTTGACAAGCGAATTTCAAAGGTGGTACCCGCCACGTGATTTATCCGTGGAATCAATCCCAAATCGAAAATCGAAAATCCTCAAGCCCCCGCATTTATTCGTGGGGTCGCCTCTAAAATCTAAAATCTAAAATCTAAAATCGATTGACTCCAATTAACACACAACAGGTAGGGACACGGCACTGCCCTGTCCCCAAAAACCTAATATGCAATTTGCTGGACATCATATAATTTGTAACTTGACAAATACCCCTTACCCGTTGCCGAATCGCCAGCAAAATTGCCTGCGGTTAAAGCACTTTTGACTTCATCCAAGCGGCGGGGAGACACAGCAGTTTCTGAGAATTGGTAACATAAGCCCGCTTCTGAAACACATCATATTGATTGCGTTCGATCGCATTTAAGATCCTGCTGTACAGCATAGTAGCAGCCCAAACAGTCCAGCGGATATCGGGACTGAGTACTTTAATTCCCGGTTCGGCGCTGGCGTATAATTTGCGAGCTCGCTGAATTTGAAACCGCATCAATTCCCGCCAGCGGTTGTCAATTACACCATTGAATAAATCTTCTTCGGTGTAGTTAAACAAGGCTAAGTCTTCTAAGGGAATGTAAATACGGCCGCGGCGGGCGTCTTCTCCGACATCGCGCAGAATATTAGTCAACTGCTTGGCAATACCGAGGGAGATGGCTTCTTCTTTGGGAATTTTATTGCCCCAGTGCCAATTCCAGTTAGCAGCCGGATTCGACTCGTCTACACCCATGACAGACATCGACATCAGTCCGACAGTACCCGCTACTCGATAACAGTAAAGATTGAGCTCTTCAAAAGTTTCGTAGCGGCTGCGGTACAAGTCCATTTGCTGGCCCGCAATCATCTCTCGAAACGGCCCAATGTCGATCGGGAAACGAGACAGCGTATCCACCAAAGCTACGTCGTAGTCGTCGTGAGGATGGCCGGCAAACACAGATTCTAGCCGTTTTTCCCACAGATTGAGGGTTTCAGGGGTCGTTGCATCAGAACCCGGCCCGTCTACGAGTTCGTCGGTGCGGCGGCACCAGACGTAAATCGCCCAAATCGCCCGACGCTTGGCTTCGGGCATGAGTTGAGTGCCTAAATAAAAATTTTTGGCATAACTCGCCGTGACTTGGCGGCACAGTTCGTAGGAGTCATCAACAGAGGCCAGAGTTCTCATGCACTGGAGTTTTGACAGTTGCAGCATCCGAGAATAAGAAATTTAAAGATTAGAACTGATTTTCCCCCGTTTAGAAAACGGGAGATTTTTTACGTCTTTATGAAAAATTCTTAATTTTTCATTGGTTATTGGCCGTTGAAATAGCCTGCGCTGTCAGCTTACCAGAAAGCACGGCACCTTCCATACTCGCAAGATAACGCTGCATTGTATAATCCCCCGTTAGATAGAAATTGCTAATGGGAGTTGTTTGTGTGGGACGGCACTGCTGGCGTCCGGGAGTAGCTTTGTAAACGGAACGAGGGGTTTTGACTACGTGATATTTGAGCAGTTTGGCTGGTTCTGGGATTTGATCGGGAAAGAGTTTTTCTAACTCGACCATTGTGGCTGCGACGATATCTTCGTCAGATTTGCCTATCCAGTCTTTGGCCGGTGCTAAAACCAGTTCCAGCATGGATTTGTCTGGGTTGGCATATTCGCGGCAGGTGTTGCTCATGTCGGCGTAGACGCTTAGCAGGGGCGATCGCGAGAACAGCAAATGGTCGATATCAGTTAATTTGCGATCGAACCATAAGTGTACATTAATGACGGGTACTCCCTCCAAACCTTCGAGCTGTTTGAAATAATCCATTTCGCCCCAAGGTTTCGGCATCATCAGCTTCAGCGGGTCAACCGGCATCGCAGAAACGTAAATATCGGCCGTCAGAATTTCTGACTCTGCCCCTTTTACTCCCCGAATCTGGAACCCACGCACCGTGTTGTCATCGTTGAGCAAAAACTCCCCGATAGGTGCATTCAGCCGTACTTCACCGCCGCGCTCAGTTATGTAGTCTACCATCGGCTGACACAACCTCTCTGTGGGGGAACCGTCTAAAAAAGCCATTTTCGAGCCATTTTTCTCTTGCAGGAAGCGGTTGAGGGCTGTCAGCAGTATGGTTGCAGATATTTCGTGGGGGTCAATGAAATTGAGCGCCTTGGACATGGCGATGAATACTTCTTTTTCGACTCTGGGGGGGACGTTTTGCTTTTTCAGCCAGTCGGAAAACGAGTATTTGTCCATTGCTTCGACGTATTTTTGACCCTGAAGCATCGCCGGAATCAAACCTATACCAAAGCGGATTTTTTCGGGCCAGGTGAGCATATCGTTATTGCTCAGGATGGCTGCGACGCCGTTGAAGGGAGCCGGAAGGTCGGGAAAGTCAAAGCGGGAATAGGTTCCGGGGGTTTCCGGCTGATTGAAAATCATCGAGTGCTCTTTCCATTGCAGCCGGTCTTCGATGTCAAGTTCTTTGAAGAGTTGGAGCATATTCGGGTATGCACCGAAGAAGATGTGGAGGCCGGTTTCGTACCAGTCGCCGTCTGCATCTTTCCAGGCGGCGACTTTGCCGCCGAGTACGTCCCGACTTTCTAGGAGGATGGGGGTGTGGCCCGCGTCGGTAAGATATTTAGCGCAGGAAAGTCCTGCTAAGCCTGCTCCGGCGATCGCAACTCGCATTTGATACTACTTGGCCTCTGTGTTCGCTTCGGTTTAATTATACTTTACAACTCGTTACATTTTTTGGGAATTGGGGAAGGTGGATGTGAGGGGATTTGAGATTTGAGATTGCTCCCACAGCCGCAATCCGGGGGCTGGTGAGGACGACGCAGAGCTTTTTTCTGGCTCCCCAGCCGCGCTCCGGGGGCCGCGGGCCAAATTGCTTGATTGTCAAAGGACTGTTTTGAAAGATGCAATACCTCAGTATTAAGGAAAATTTAGCAAGTTTTGCTATCATTAATTATGAGGCAAATTTCAATAAATTAGTTGCATTTATGGTACAAACAATTCAAGCTAGAAATGTCGCACTAAACGATTTGGAAACCCAATTCAAAATTGAGTGGGTTGAGGATGACCAATTCTTTCGCGAGTGGCAAGATGATTTGCCAGAAATCAGCGATTATGAAAAACAGCGGCTGGACAGAGTGAAGGCAAGTTACAGGAATTTGCTCAAACATCCGCCACTTCTAGAAAATACAGTCAAAATGGTTGTGCTGTCTCCTTTTTTGGATTTAGCAGATTTTTATCTGGCTCCTTTTCATGTTACTTCCGAAAAATCTGTAGAAATTGTGGACGAAGATGAAGGACTGATTGTCAGTGGACAGTTGGATGTTTTGGCTTTGTTTCAGGAGTTTTGGGTAGTAGTTATCGAATCGAAGAAGGCTGCGTTTTCTTTGGAAGTAGGCATACCGCAGTTACTGGCTTATATGTTAGCGAATCTGAGTACCGATCGATCTACTTACGGATTGTTAATGAATGGGGCAGATTTCCTATTTGTCAAATTAGTTAAGCGGGAAACAGCACAGTACGCTTTTTCTCGGAAGTTTTACCTTTTCAATCCGGGGAATGATTTGTACAGCGTGCTGAGTATTTTGAAGCGCCTCGGTCAGTTGAATGTTGGCAATCTAGTTTAGAAAGCGATCGCACTCTTCTATGAGGGCGATCGCTCAGAGACGCGGTTGTACTTCGCGTAAATAAAAAATCAACAGTGAACTAATTAGAATCCCCAGTCTTATTTAGACAATTGTTCGCAGTGCCGCTAGCCCCCCAAGGTGTAATGGGTAAAAATAATAGAAAAATCTTTTTTCTAAAGCCGTTGGTTTTTGGTCTTTAGAGGTATCGTAGTATGCCAGAACTAGCGGTGTGAATATAGCGAAAATTTGAATCGAGCTTTGGCAACTAATTGTATATCCGATATTTGCTATAGTCCAGCCGAACCACCACAGGCGTGATCCTCCTCCTTTCCACCTAATCATCAATAGCGGGCAAGCCACTGCATACCAGCCGTAACTCACTCCTAAAATTTGAGCACTTACTAGACCTGTGCTTAAAACTGCAATTTTGCGATCGAAGCGTCGGATGTAGCTCAAAGTTAGTGCTGCTACGGCAAAGCTAAACATGATGTTTAACTGTAAATTTCCAAAAAGTAACATATGAGGTATTTGAGAAAGTACCCCAAATAATATCAATCGAGTAATTAGAGGATTTTTGTCCCCCGGTCGTTTCCAGTTTTGAGCAAACACCCAACTAAACAACGGGAAACTGAGGCGGCCGATGATACGCATGGGTTCTGCTTCAAGCATAAATCCGATGTGGTCTATTAGCATTAGAGCTGCGGCGAACCATTTAATTTGATTTTGATTCATACAATTGATTCTCCAATTATGTTGTTACTTTTTTATTTAGTAATTAAATATTTGTTTGATTTTTGACACAAAGCATTTACAAGTTTCGCTGTCTCAGTATGTTTAATATCCTATAAAAAAAAACGGCAGTTTTTCAACGTGTTATTAAATTTTGATAGGTCGTATTTTATATATCTTTTCTGAAAATAGTATTTTTTATTAAAATTCTCAGTACAATTAAATCGACTGTACTCATAATCTATCCTTAAAGCAACACCTAAATTAAAGAGAGCTTATTCTCTTTAATTTAGGTGTTGTAAAAAAATTACCTGAAAACCCTCTCGTGTACTCCTTAAGGTAGATTTACCTTAAATTTATTGATTCGGAGCAAATAAGAATTGAGTTAATTTTACTGACAAGCGAATTTCTTGATGGTACACGCCACGTGATTTATCCGTGAAATCAATCCAAAATCCAAAATCGAAAATCCTCAAGCCCCCGCATTTATCCGTGGGGTCGCCTCTAAAATCTAAAATCTAAAATCGATTGACCTCGATCGCGACTACTACACCTACGATGCCTCCGCAGCCTCCGGTGACTGCTCCATCCAGAATTACTAGAGTGTAGAGGGAACAGGCGCTGGCGGTAATTTTTGGCTGGGTACAGGTGCGGTAGAGGGAATAGGCGCTGGCGGTAATTTTTGGCTAGGTACAGGTGCGGTAGAGGGAATAGGAACTGGCGGTAATTTTTGGCTAGGTACAGGTAGGGAAGTTGGTTGAGGTTGCGGTTGAGGCAAACCGGGAACACGGATATATTTCCAATTACCAGTAAACAAGAGGTACATAACACCCGCAAGCACGACACCGCTAACAACAGCAGCAGTAATTTTCCAAACACTGTAGGGACGTTCGCCTTGAACTTCAGCGGTGCGAGCATTAACCATTACTTGATATCGTTGGTTTTGATAACGATAGGCACACAACCACACAGGTAGCAAAATATGCTTAAAAGTGATAGCATTGTAATCAGTGGAAATGCTGTGAACCCGCTGCTCGTCGCCACCAATATTCCTACAAACATCGAAATGAATAGTAGAGGCCATGACATTTTTAGCAGATTCAAATCCTTGAGTGAGAGAAACTTGCGATCGCTGCGCTTCAAACCCAGCTAAATAAGATGAATTGTAAGCGCGCAGCGACTCCTTGAGATGCCAAGGTTCTAACGCATCCAGACGCGGGCGATCGATCGAACTTGTAGCCGGAATCAGAATATCGTCA
The DNA here is from genome assembly GCF_036701705.1 of Microcoleus sp. w1-18aA5. Classification (NCBI taxonomy): domain Bacteria; kingdom Bacillati; phylum Cyanobacteriota; class Cyanophyceae; order Oscillatoriales; family Microcoleaceae; genus Microcoleus; species Microcoleus sp. w1-18aA5. The sequence goes on from NZ_JAUPTE010000123.1 coordinate 9,870, forward strand.
AAAAAGCGATCGACTCTGCCAGAAGCAGGCCACCACCTGGTATGCTGCACTTGGCGAGTTTTAGTTTCAGTTTCGCCCTGCGAGTTTGTTTCCGTATAAGTTTCAGTCACGTAGTAGTGTTCTCCGCGAGAACCTTGATAGTAACTAACCGTATAAGTGTCGTAAGTCCAAAACGGCAAATAAACCCCTTGAATTTTCTCCTGTTGCGCTAGGGATTTCAAAGCAGAGGGAGCAAACCAGCGATTGCTGAGCCATTTCTGAATGCTTTCTCTGGCCTGTTTATCAGTAACTTCAAAAGGTACAATTCCCTCTGGTTGCACACTAGGGCTGGCTTTTGCAGGTTGCGTCACAATTGGCGAAGCACAAAATGGGCATTTACCCGCTACTTTCGGCGGTTCAAAAGTAACACTTGCTCCGCAATCATTGCATTTTACTTCAAGGGCTGTTGTTGATAAAGTTGTCAGCGTCGTGCGATCGACTTGGAGATATTGTTCGTAAGAGTTCTCCTTTACCTCTTCAGCAGTTTGGGGAATTGCATCCTCCCAGCCACAGTAAGCACACTTGAGCTTTCCTGCTTGAGGGTTGAACTCTAAATAAGCCCCGCAGCTAGGACAGGGAAAACGTTTAACAGCAGGTTCAGAAGTATTCATAATAGTTTATTGGTGATGTAATTGGTAATTGGTAATCGGGAAAGCAGATTAATTACCAATTACCAATTAACTGAATATGCAAAATTTTAGGCTGCTGCTGGCGGGGGAGGCGGCGGTACTGTCGCCAACAAAGATGCTAATTCCGGCACTTGCGATGCTAACTTCCAGCCGTCAAAACCCGCACGCCACACCATTACCTGATGTGTTAAACCATTTTGCAAAAGTTGCTCCAATCCAAAAGGGCCTACTTGTTGACCGTTTTGGGCAATATACCACTGAGTTTGTGTTGGCGGGGGAGGTGGCGACGGAGTTTGCGATCCTGGTGACTGCATCATATTTGTCATTTGTTGACCTAGTGCCATTCCCATGCCAAATTCTAATGCTTGATTGCCGCCGCTGGGGTTATTTGCTGATGCTTCTATGGCGTTAGCAGCTTGATATTGGGTATATTGCTGCATATTTCCCAGAAGTCCGATCGAGGCTCGTTTGTCGAGTGCTTCTTCAACTTCAGGCGGCATCGAGATATTTTCAATTAATATCTGAGTTAATTCTAACCCAAACTGCTGGATACTTGGCTCTATGGCAACTCGTACCTGTTCGCCCATCTGCGTGTAGTTGGCTGCAAAGTCCAGCAGGGGAACGCGGGAATTGCCAACCCAATTAGCAAAGGCACTGACTATTGTATTGCGTAGTTGTTCGCTGATTTCATCTACTTGAAATAGTCCGTCAGTGCTGATTAGTTGTTTTAAGAGTTGTTCTGGATGGGAAACTTTAATGTTGTATGTGCCAAAAGCCCGCATTCGCACTGGGCCGAGTTCTGGATCGCGGATAATTACAGGGTTAGAGGTTCCCCATCTCAGGTTGGTAAATATTTTGGTGTTAAAAAAGTAGACTTCTGCTTTAAAGGGAGAGTTGAAACCGTAGGGCCAACCTTTTAAGGTACTCAGAATGGGTAAGTTACGGGTGTACAGTTCGTGCATTCCCGGAGCGAATACATCGGCAACTTGACCTTCGCTGACAAAGACTGCTATTTGTCCGGGTCGTACAGTTAGTTTAGCACCTTGTTTAATTTCGTTTTGGTGACGCTCAAATCGATAGGCAATGGTGTCGCTGGTATTGTCTAACCATTCGATGATATCGACAAATTCGCCGCGAATCTTGTCAAAGAGTCCCATAGATTTATTTTGGGTTGTTGTTTGATTTTAGCTTCAATAGGAGCGATCGATGTTCCCGATCGCCATTGTAAAGTTTTTAGATGCGATCACTGGGGATGGGCGCGATCGCCCTTGCAGACAATTCACAATTCCGGTTCAATGCCAGCCGATCGCAACTGAGCGCGCAATTGCTCTAATTGGTCTTCGGCGCGATCGGCTCTTTGCCGCTCTTGTTCTGCTCTTTCAGATCCAGATAACAACAGATTCCCTTGACTATCCCACCAGCGCAACCAAGGTAATTCCACATTTTGATACATACCTTGCCAAATTCCCAATTCCACTCCTAATAGTGCGATCGGATAATGACCGCGCTCATTTGCAGCAACTAATTGATACCTATTTTCGATCAAATGATAGACTTCAACGCTAGCCTTGGTTACTTCATAAATACCGTAAAATGCCGGATGGATGACATTTTCATAAATCCAGAATTTACCCGGCTTAGTTTCCTGTTAACCGATCGCAAAAAAGGCGTTCTGTCCCGTTCTTCTGCACCATTGCCCGATACAAAGTCTAACACAATTAACGGCGATACAAATTCTTGCCACATCACATAATAACGGCGCGATTGACCATCAATAGTTGGCGGAACATTAGGGGTACATAAAACCAGTCTGGCGCTTCTGCACCCAGGGTAAGCTCATCTAATTTGGTATAAATTGTACTTGACAAAAAAAACAAAATACACAGGGATCCCCCTCGTCAT
>NZ_JAUPTE010000124.1:0-11810 GCF_036701705.1 Microcoleus sp. w1-18aA5
GTCGCTTTTATCAACAAGGTATGCGGGCTGCAACCCTGATTCGGTCTATCTCCTAGGCCTCTTTGTCACCCCCCCAGATTTTATACCATTTTCATAAACAGGCAAGATGCCTGTTGCACAAAAATAAATGTTCTGCTTGTGGGGAGTAGGGGTTGGGCATCCTGCCCGCCCCCAATATGCAATTTAAAGGTGGAAAAACCTATCTTTTAAAGAGCCTCAACAGGTGCAGGTTCCCAAACCTCCCCGTATTTTTCCTTCAATTCGTGCCAATTTTCCACCTGTCCTGGTTCGTATTCCCCCGGCTTTCCCCACTGCAAAAACGCGCTCAAAGCAGCCTCATTTTGTTCGTCCAGAAAACGGATTACATAAGTAGTGAAATTGCCTCTTTTTGCCTCACCAGTTTCAAACTTCACCTGTTTAATTTTGTCCATATTCAAGTGAAACTCAAATATTTCGGCGTGCATATTGGCATATTTACCCTTCGGCAACTCCGCATAAAACAGCTTGTGAATTGAACCGCGCACTTCCAGTACCGCCGCGCTGCTAGTCACGATTAAACGCAGCGTTCCCAATTGTTCGCAAGCTTCCAAGAATTCTTTCAGATTAGGCATAATTTAATTTGGGAATTGGGAATTGGGAATTGGGAATTGGGAATTGGGAATTGGGCATTGGGCCCAAGAGCATTGGGCATTGATTATTGGTAATTAAAAACAACAATAACTAACAACCAACAACTACTGACTAATGACTAATGACTATGTTTCGTGCAGTTCGTAAGCAGCGACAATCCGCTGGACTAGAGGATGTCGCACCACATCCGCCTGAGAGAATTCGCAGAACGCAATGCCCTCAACGTTGCGTAGAATGTTTTGGGCGACTGACAATCCCGACTGTTGGTTTGGTGGCAAATCTGTTTGAGTGATATCCCCCGTTACTACCATTCTCGATCGAAAGCCCAGACGAGTCAACACCATTTTCATCTGAGCCGGCGTCGTATTTTGAGCTTCGTCCAAAATTACGAAAGCATTGCTGAGAGTGCGGCCCCGCATATAAGCTAAAGGAGCTACTTCTATCAAGCCTCTTTCCATTAAATCGGCCATTTTTTCAGGGTCGATCATTTCTTGCAGGGCGTCGTAAAGCGGGCGCAAATATGGATCGACTTTTTGCTGCAAATCTCCCGGCAAAAACCCTAATTTTTCGCCAGCTTCCACGGCTGGTCTTGTTAAAATTAGCCGTTCGTACTGCTTGCTCAACAGGGCTTGCACGGCGAAAATAGCCGCTAGAAATGTTTTGCCAGTACCAGCGGGGCCAATGCAAAATGTCAGGTCGTGCGTGCGTACTGCTTGGACGTATTGCCGCTGCTTGAAGGTTTTGGCTCTAATTTCTTCGCCGCGGCGGGTTCTGGCGAGAACGTCTCGCTGCAAGTCTTGTAAATCGCCTTGGCGGTTGGTATCCAAAGCTTGGCGCGCCGTCTGGATTTCAACTCCGGTAATATTTTTGCCGGATTTCCAATAGTCGGAGAGCGATCGCACTAATTTATGACACAATTCTACTTGACTTTTTGTGCCAGAAATCAGCAGTTCTTGCCCTCGCATTACCAGGCTAGCACCGGTTTGCTTAGAGATCATTTTCAGGTTTTCTTCTTGATTACCGGCCAGCGACATTGCACTTTGAGTGTTCGGTAACTCTATTGTTAGTTTTTCATTCATGCCAACATAATCTCCTCCAAATAAGCAATTAAAAGTTAACAACTAAACGTTGAACCAGTCACTATTTGCGAACAAAAAGACGCCCGTTACTAGGTTTTACCTAGTATCTAAGGCGTCTTTTAGATTTAGCTCCCAAATGAGTTTGGTGCTTGAGGCACAAATCAAATCTCCCTTCTATTAAGTCAGGCACTTTTAGATTTTAGATGGGAAATTTTAGATTTTAGATGAACCTGATGCCGCTGACATTTGAAATTTAAAATTTCACATTTGTTTCCGATCGCAAAACCGGCAATTTCAAACCAAACGCGGCTTGTAATACAAAGTCTACAACAGGCAATCTAAAATCTAAAATTCTTTCTTAGCTCTGCAGTTAGTTAATAACCGGGAGTATTTCTGCTCGTTCTAAACGTAGGTGTGTTAGTACGGCGAGGTTGTTCTCTCGGAGTTCTGCTAGCTAAGGGACTCGGCGACGGAGGTGGCGTCCGGGGTCGGAAGTCGCCTCGCGGCTCCCGCGAGCCACGATCTGGGCGGTCGCGATCCGGGCGATCGCGATCGCCCCTGGGCGGGCCCGATCCACGATCGCCAGCTTCACCATCGTATATATCTAAGTAGAGGGACTGACCCGCCGTCTGCGCCACCGCTTCGAGCGTAGTTCTAATTGCCTGAATATTGCGTCCGCCCCTACCGTAAACCCGGCCTTTGTCGGGATCTTCAAAAGCAAGCCTAACCCAGACCCGCGATTGGCGCGGGTGCAGTTCGCAATCAACCCGCAAAGAGCCTGGGGTCTCTAAAAAAGGCCCAATTAAAAACTTAACCAGTCCAGCATAGTTGGGACTAGCTGACTGTTGCTGTGCTGGATTCAACGTTGGCTCCGGCTCCGACTTGTTCAAATACATGGGCTTTTCTCAGGATGTCACGCACAGTGTCAGTTGGCTGAGCGCCGTCTTGCAGGCGCTTGACAATCGCTGGAACATCCAGCCTGGTTTCGTTATTTCTGGGGTTGTAATAGCCGAGCTCTTCTAAGGGACGGCCGTCGCGGCGGGTAGAACTGTTCATCGCTACAATCCGGTAGCTTGTCTCGCGTTTTTTCCCGTATCTCTTCAATCGCAGTTTGATCATCTTCTTGCACAATAGTCTTGTTTCAATTCTAAGCTATTTTGTCAGTGCTCCTTCCCCGAACCCCAACTCAACCCCTATTTCTTAACCTCCGACCAAAATATCGCTACGATTTGCTGCCCCTAAGGCAGGTCTGGCGCCGTCAATGTGCGGTGTAATTGCTACTGGCAAAATCGATACAGTTCCCCACTGCTGCACCAATTTTTGCAAAAATATATCTTGCTGTGCTCTCAAAGAGTCCCAATCGGTGCCGCGATTAATAATTGCAAACCACACTAAACCCCGATCGCGCGTGGGTATGGCTCCAGCCAAAGCAATCACCGTGTCCAAAGTACCAGTTTTCACCACAGCCGATCGCGGAATGTGTCGGTGTTCCAAAGTTCCTCGATCGCGCCCGGACACCGGAAACAAGTCAGCAATCGTCAGCCCAGTCGTCTGAAGGTTGCGCCCGATCGCCTGCATCATCCCACAAGCCGCCCTCGGAGACATCCGATTTTCCACTCCCAATCCCGAACCGTTAACTAATTGAAGTTCCTCCTCCGGCACCCCCGCAGCCCAAGTCGCTTGCTGCTGCACTATTTTTGCCCCGCCCAAATCGTCGGCCAGCATCTGAGCTATTTCATTATCACTGTGGACGTTCATCTGCTTGAGAATTTCGGCTAAAGGGAGCGATCGGCGCTTCAGCAGCAAACGCCCCGAAGTCACAAATTTCTCAGCAATGACGCTGCCGGCCACCGTTACTTGCGGCTTTCTAGTTCCCGGAGCCATCTTAGAATACATTGCCACCACGTCCGCAGGCCAATTGCTACCCTCAAGAGCTTGCCGCAGTATCTCCCCCGCGGCCAAAGGATCGGACTGATAATTCATGCGAAAATTGCCTGTCACCACCAAATTCCCTGCCACACGATTGATACCCATTTGATTGAGAGCATTGCCAACGGCGATCGCCTCCTCCCACACAAACAGCGGATCGCCCCCGCCGCTGACCACCAAATCTCCCTGCAACACCCCATTCCTAATCGGCCCAGTTCCCCGGAACCGCGTTTCAAACTGATAATCAGGGCCCCAAGTCTCCAGCGACGCCAGAGAAGTTGCAATCTTAGTCAGCGAAGCCCCAGGCATCAGCGTCTTCCCCTGCTGACTTACCAGTGGCACCATTCCCGCTTGCACCCAAATTCCCTGATTTCCATCAATCAGGTTTTTGTCTTTCAACTCTTTTAAATATTCCCGCACTGTCGCTTCTGCAGGCAAGTCTGGATTTGCCGCATTTATTCGCCCAAAAGCCAAATCTTCGGCCACCACTAACCCGGGTATCCCTCCCCGCCAAGCCAGCACTGACGCAGCATTAGGCGCGGCAGTGCCTACCCCAGCCATGTCCAGCCACAGAGACATCATCCCTGAGCTAAATAAATCCAGCATTTTTTACTCCTAAAGTCAATCGATTTGAGATTTGAGATTAAAGAATTGAAGAAAGCGCTCCCACTGATAAATCCGGGGGCAAGTGATGAGGATGGGGAGCTTTTTTCTTGCTCCACGGATGAATCCGGCGTTCCCGGACTAAAGTGCTTGCGGTCATGTAAACTATTTCATTGATTTTTTCAATATGCCGTCAAAAATAGTAAAGTAGTGACAAAACAAGTTCTATCAGAGTAGTCGGAAATAAGAATTGTCCGATCGCCCTAGCGAGCGGATTTTAGTTCTTTATTCAGACTTATGGATTCACGCTCCTGACTTCCTGGTAGAATTTTTAGTGTTTCTCAAACATTGGTCAATGGGATCGACACGCGCAAGAATTGCAATAGACGCTATGGGTGGGGATCATGCCCCCGCCGAGGTTGTAGCTGGAGCGCTTAAGGCACAAGAAGAATTAGGCGTAGAGATTTTGCTCGTGGGCGACCCGCAGCAAATAGAAGACTCGCTCCGGCAACAAGACGCGCTCGGCCGCGTCTGTACAGGTCAGCTAGAAATCGTTCCTTCTGAAGGAGCGGTGGAAATGCACGAAGAACCTTTGAGTGCCCTCAAACGCAAGCCCAACGCTTCGATTAACGTAGCGATGAACTTGGTAAAGCAGCAGCAAGCTGATGCTGTGGTGTCCGCCGGTCACTCCGGCGCGGCAATGGCTGCTGCCCTGCTCAGGTTGGGCCGGCTCCCCGGAATCGATCGCCCTGCGATCGGTGCGGTTTTGCCGACAATGATACCGGGCAGCTCTGTACTCATTCTCGATGTTGGCGCTAACGTGGACTGCCGCCCCAAATTTTTGGAGCAGTTCGCTCTTATGGGAACTATTTACAGCCAGTGCGTGCTGGGCGTCGCCGAACCTAAAATCGGCCTGCTCAACATTGGCGAAGAACCTTCTAAAGGCAACGACGCCGCAGTGCGAACTCACCAGTTATTGGTGGACAACCCGAACATTCCTTTTGTGGGCAATGCCGAAGGCCGCGACGTGCTGTCGGGGAAATTCGACGTGATTGTCTGCGACGGGTTTGTAGGCAACGTGTTGTTGAAGTTTGCCGAAGCTGTGGGCGAAGTCGTAGTCCAGGTGCTTAAGGAAGAGTTGGTCAAAGGACTCCAACATCAAATGAACGACCCTATGCTGCAAAAAAGCTTGCAAGGATTCAAGCAGCGGGTAGACCACGTTGAACACGGCGGCGGTTTGCTATTGGGCGTTGCTGGAGTTTGCATTATCAGCCACGGTTCGTCTCAAGCTGGCTCGATTTTTAATGCCATTCGTTTGGCGAAGGAGGCTATTGACAACCAAGTGCTGGAGCGAATTCGATCGTCCAATAACCAAAGCGCTCTGGAACAAGAAGCTGTGAATTAGAGGCAGTAAGTAGGAATTAAAAATTAAAAATGTAAAATTAAAAATGTCAGCTTAAACCAACTGTTTTGCTTAAAAAAAGTAATTTCAGAAGTTTAAAAAATAATTTTAATTGGGAGTTTTTAATTTTTAATTTCTAGATGGATCGCTCATAAATGGAGAGGAATGTTGCAGCAATCAGGGTTCGGCATTGCCGTCACAGGTAGCGGTTCTTGTACACCGCAGGTTTCGCTGGATAATAACGGTTTGAGTCAGATAGTAGAAACTTCTGACGAGTGGATTGGCGCGCGGACGGGCATTCGTTCCCGCAGGCTGGCGGACGATCGCACTTCTTTGTGCGATTTAGCCACAGAGGCATCTCAAAAGGCGATCGCCATGGCAGAAATTTCGCCGACAGATATCGATTTAATTATTTTGGCGACTTCGAGTCCTGACGATTTGTTTGGCACTGCCAGTAAAATTCAATATCAATTGGGCGCGACAAAAGCTGTGGCTTTTGATTTAACAGCAGCTTGTTCGGGCTTTATTTTTGGTTTAGTGACAGCCTCGCAGTTCATTCGGACAGGGGTTTATCAAAATGTTTTGCTGATCGGAGCAGATATTTTATCTCGCTGGGTGAATTGGTCGGATCGGGGTACTTGCATTCTATTTGGAGACGGTGCAGGTGCGGTGGTATTGCAAGCTTCAGAAGTCGATTCCTTTTTGGGATTTGAAATTCGCAGCGACGGCACACAAAATTCGTCTCTCAATTTGGCTTACAAAGCCGAGTCAAAAGAATTAATTGAGGGCGTCAGCGTCGGAGTTGGCGGATTTGAACCCATCACAATGAATGGTCAAGAAATCTATCGCTTTGCCGTGAGAAAAGTGCCGGAAGTCATAGAAAAAGCTATGTTTCGGGCCAATATCAGCGTCGCCGAAATTGACTGGCTGTTGTTGCACCAAGCCAATCAGCGGATTCTTGATGCAGTTGCCCAAAGGCTAAAGATTCCCCCCGAAAAAGTAATCAGCAATTTGGCGAATTACGGCAATACCTCAGCCGCTTCAATTCCCCTTGCCTTAGACGAAGCCGTGCGTCTGGGTAAAGTTAAAGCGGGCGATACTATTGCTGCTGCTGGTTTCGGTGCAGGTTTGACTTGGGGGGCTGCGATTTTTCAATGGGGAAGGTAATATTTGGCGGCCGGCTGTAAACTTGCTCCGGTTATTGTCGGGAGTTCGATCGAGTAAAATACAAATCCTTTAACACGCCATACATAGGGCAAGGTTCGCAGCGGTGCACCAGCCGGACAGCAGTTATTGACAAGGGCGTGCGGAAATGGAACATCCTCTATTCTTCGATCGACTTTCCCCGGTTTGAAGGTTGAAAATTGTGCTACGCCTATTAATCAAATTAAAGTAGCAAAAAAAAATAAACCTGGTAAAAATCGCAGTTAGATGTTAGAATTATGAGTCGCGAGTAGAGAGTTCGTTAACCGAAAGATAGCGGATACCAGCGAGCGAACTTAGAAGCGGGAAAGAAAGAATTTTTGCAATCACCAATTAGCAACCACCAATTAGCAGATTACCGGAAAAATGACTAAAACAGCATGGGTATTTCCCGGACAAGGTTCCCAGGCGATCGGGATGGGTGCAGACTTATTAAACTTGCCAACAGCCAAAGCCAAATTTGAGCTCGCTAAAGAAATTTTAGGCTGGTCTGTCCCGGAAGTTTGCCAAAAAGAAGAAGCAAAACTATCTCGGACTCTCTACACTCAGCCTTGCTTGTTCGTAGTAGAAAGTATTTTGGCCGACTTAGTGCGAGAAAAAAGCGATCGACCAGCGGTAGTTGCCGGTCACAGTTTAGGAGAATATGTTGCCCTCTACGCAGCAGGCGTCTTTGACTTTGAAACCGGATTACGCTTAGTCAAACGTCGCGCCGAACTCATGGACACTGCCTCCGGCGGTCAAATGGTGGCTTTGATCGGGTTCGACAGGCAGGAACTAGAACTGCAAATTCAATACAGCCGAGACGTGGTGCTGGCAAACGACAACAGCGAAGCACAAGTCGTGATTTCTGGAACGCCCGCAGCAGTAGAAGATTTGCTTGCCAAAATCAAAGTCAAACGCGCCGTTAAATTGAATGTTTCCGGTGCTTTTCACTCTCCCCTGATGGCATCAGTGGCTGCCGAGTTTCAACTAGCCTTAAAGTCTGCAAGGTTTTCCGATGCTAAAATGCTGGTGCTCTCGAACGCAGAACCGTCAGCCACTACCAGCGCAGCCACTTTAAAGCAGCGGTTGACTCAGCAGATGACCAAAGGCGTGCGGTGGCGAGAAATTTCCCTGCAATTGCCACAACAAGGAATTGATCGGGTAGTGGAAATTGGCCCCGGCAAAGTTCTCACAGGTTTGATCAAACGGACTTGTCCCGATTTAGCATTGGTAAATGTTAGCAGTTTTGCAGATTTACCCGCTTAATCTATTTTTAGCCTGTTATTAAACGGCAGGTTATAAAATTGAGAGTTAATCGATCCGAAGATTGCCCAAAAACGAATCGCAAAACAGGCAAATCCGAATATTGCCTGTTTTGCAAATTGGGGATAGACGATCCAGACAGTTAGACAATATTAATCAAAAATCGAGAAATCGATCGACCTGACCGAAAGCATCCATGATACAAGCCCCCGGATTCATCCGTCCAGAAATAAAAAACCTGTATCCGATAAAGGATCTCCCGAATTTATCCGTGGGGTCAATGCTTCAATTCTAAAATCTAAAATCTAAAATCTAAAATCTAAAATCGATTGACGGGGCGATCGACAAATCCTGATATACACTAGGCATAAAAACCAAGCTTATCTGCTACTTATATGAAAAAAGTCCTTTACTGGTTGATGGGCGACAAGGCAGGCAGAACCATAGTAGGTGCCTGGAACTGGATGTGGGGACTGCCCGTAGAATCCGGCGGCCAGGTGTCGGTGGCGGTAGCCGAAGAGTCACTGCGATCCATGCAAGAATCAGTGCAAAAGCTAGCAGCAGCAGTGTCCACCCAAGTTGCAGCCTACCAGCGCGCCAAAACGAAATATGAAGAAAAAGTTAGGGAAATGCAAACCGTAGAGCGCCAAGCCATCACAGCCCAGCGCAATGGCAACGAAGAAGCAGCTCGCTTGGCAATGGCGAAGGTAATTCAGACAGAACAAATTCTGCCGCAATTAGAATCCCAAGTAAAACAAGCCGAACAATACGTCAACGCTTCCAAAGACAAGCTAAATCGAGAACGGATGAAGCTGGAAGCTTACAAAACCGATATGCAAAATATGAAAGATATGGCAGAGATTAACGAAGCCCTCGGAGCCATATCCAAAGTCAACAACGACCTCAGTATAGATTCAGCTCGATCGCAGTTTGAGCAAGCCAAAAACGCCGTCCACGGCCGCAACCTCAAACAGCAAGCTTTAGCAGAAATATCTGAGAACCCCCAAGAAAGACTTCAGGCCGAATTAGAAAATATGACCTTAGACGATGAAGTTAATCGTAGGTTACAAATGTTAGACGACTCCAACAACAAAGAACTTCCCAGCTAAGGACAATTTTATGGCGAAGAGCGGGCCTCCCCCCATAGTTTTTATCCTGTTATTTCTCTTGCTAGCCGGTGGCGGTTGGTTCTTTTTTCTCAACAAACCAGCGTCGCAAGATGTTAGTAACAATCCCCCCACTCCCACACCTGCAGGCGATGTCGTCCCACTTCCCGTCGCGCCAGTAGTCGGCGGTGCTTCTTCGCCTGTTGCAGCTAGTTCCTTTGCGCTTCCAGCTTCTGTTCCTGCGGGTACGACTGTCAGGATTCAAGGTTCTACCAGTATGGTGACAATCAACCTCAATCTTAAGAATGGCTTTCAAGCCAAGTTTCCTGGCACTAGAGTTGATTCCCAAGCTAACGGTTCTGCAAAGGGAATTCAAGATTTGGTGGCAGGAACAGCCGATATTGCTGCGGTATCGCAGCCTTTGACGGCTCAACCACAAGGTCAGGGTTTGGCAGCGGTGCCTGTTGGCCTAGATACGATCGCCATTGTAGTTGGCATTAACAACCCTTTCAAAGGAGGTTTAACCTCGGCTCAAGTTCAAGATATTTTTAAGGGAAATACTCAAGACTGGTCGAAAGTCGGCGGCCCGGCGGGCCCGATGAAAGTAATTAACAGACCCGCAGTTAGTGGCACTCACCAAACGTTTAAAGAACAAGTGCTCCGAGGTGGCGAGTTTGGCACGACGGCAAATATTACCACGCTCGATCGAGATGCGACAACTCCCCTGCTGCAAGCTTTAGGCAACAACGGCATAGGCTATGCGACTTTCGCTCAAGTCGTCAATCAGAAAACGGGGCGCGTTGTTCCAATCAACGGTGCGACTACGGATGCTGGTAACTATCCTTACCAGCGGAAGTTGTACTACGCCTACAAAAATCCTCCTAGCCAAGCAGTTAAGGATTTCTTGGGCTACGCGACTTCTTCGGAGGGACAGAAAGCTATGCTGGCCGGAAATTGAGCCTTTGCAAAGAATTCGCCAGAATAAATTCTGGCGCTACACCAGCTTGCAAAGCGGTTTCAACTGCCGAATCATCTAACAGCACGACGCGCATAAACACGGATACAGTGATGATAGTCAACTTAGCCAATTAGCTAAACAGTGCGATCGCTGGGCCTATCCGTGTATCCGTGTCAAAATCCGTGTAGTGCTACTTTTTTGATTGCTGAACTGATAGGCTAATATTCGATGTAATTTAAAATTTAAGGTTTTTCTGTGAGCAAAAGTCGCGAACCAGTTGAAAGTTTACTTCTCTACTATTTATTTAAATGGTCAATTGTCAGCCCGATGCTGCACCTGTACTTTCGAGGCCGCATCTACGGTGCAGAAAATGTTCCGACAGAAGGGCCGGTGGTGGTAGTCAGCAATCACGCCAGCGATTTTGACCCTCCGATTTTGTCGAATTGCATGAGGAGGCCCGTCGCATTTATGGCAAAGGAAGAGTTATTTAAAGTTCCTATTTTGAAGCAGGCAATTACGCTTTACGGTGCTTATCCAGTTAAGCGGGAAAGTGCCGATCGCAGTGCAATTCGCTCGGCTATCAACTCTTTGGAAAACGGCTGGGCGACGGGTGTATTTTTGCAGGGAACTCGCACGCCAGACGGCAGAATTACTGAACCGAAATTAGGTGCTGCGCTGATAGCTGCTAAGGCAAAAGCGCCGCTGTTACCTGTTAGTTTGTGGGGAACTCACGCGATTTCGTCGAAAGGTTCTGGAATGCCGCGTCCGGTGCCGCTGACGGTGCGAATTGGCCAGCTAATTGAAGCGCCCGGTTCGTCGGATCGCGAGGAGTTGCAAGCGCTGACTCAAAGATGTGCGATCGAGATTAATGCCATGCACGATTTGGGGCGCTGATTTTATAACTGTTGTTGCTGTTTTTCAGGTTATATCTACAGATAGATGAATGCTGAAGATAAACATCGAAAAATATCAATATAACTGATTGAAAACAAGCGCAATAATTAGGCTTGAATTTGAGTTTAATTGGACAGGAGATAAGAAGAAAGATATGGTAACAAGCAATCAAACCCGCGCGTTGGGATTGTTTTCTAACCGCGAAGAGGCAGAGCAAGCTCTGACAGAATTGAAATCTTCCGGGTTTCCAATGGATAAAGTTTCGGTTGTTGCTAGGGAGGCAGGCGAGTCTGTAGGCGAGACTCAAACGATCGCTCAGGTAGGCGATAAAAATCTAGACACAGGAGCAGGAGTGGTAGCAGACACTCTGACAAATAGTGCTTTAGCCACCGTGCTAGTGGGTCTCGGAAGTTTAGCTATTCCCGGAATCGGGCCGATGATTGCAGCGGGCACTTTGGGCGCCTCACTGGTGGCTAGCGTAGCAAGCACTGGCGTCTCAGCGGCAGCTTTCGGTGGGGTGGTGAAGGCCTTGACTGACTTGGGAATTCCCGAAGAAACAGCTAGAACTTACACCGATCGCCTGCACGCGGGCGATTATTTGGTAGTAGTAGATGGCGCTGAGGATGATATTAGTCGGGCCCAAGGGGTTTTCAGCAGTCGGGGTATTCAAAATTGGGGCGTTTTTTAAACTGAAGTTCCCCCATTGACAAAAGGCGTCGGAGTATGTAGGGTAAACCTTTGGAGGATTTTGACTCCGGTTT
>NZ_JAUPTE010000125.1:0-11751 GCF_036701705.1 Microcoleus sp. w1-18aA5
ACTCCTAAAACAGCAATTTTTTTGAGTAATATTACTGATTGACAAATGCAATTAAGTCTTAACTTGTCACCAATGGCGCCGTGCCGTTTCCCTACAATTAATCGGGCGGTGGTTAAATTTGTATTCATTAATCCCTTTCCTCTGCAAGTACAAACTCCCCTTTAATTTTTGATAATAAATTGTCATAATTTTGATTTTAGTCAACAATTTTTTTAACCATTAAGCGCAACACCTAATAATTCTTGCCCTCCAAAATATAATAAAAATTTATAATTTAATGGTAGGAGTGAAGCGGGGAATGCCCACCCTACAAATACAGTCCTCGATCGCCCAAATCTAAAATCTATGAGTGCCTCATTCAGTGCCCAAAATTCCTTGCCAGTCAGTTTCGCCGAGGTGGATGCGGCGGCAAATCGATTGCAGGGCAAAGCTTTCAAGACGCCGGTGCTGACTTCGGAAACTTTCAACAAACGCACAAATTCTCAGGTATTTTTCAAGTGCGAGAACTTTCAGCGCACGGGTTCGTTTAAATTTCGGGGTGCTTGCAATGCTTTGATGCAGCTATCTGAAGCCGAAAAACAGCGGGGAGTGCTAACTTTTTCTTCGGGAAATCACGCGCAGGCGATCGCCCTTGCGGCCCAGTTGTTACAAATTCCTGCTACTGTTGTCATGCCAGCAGATGCGCCAAAAGTCAAGCAAGAGGCGACTCGCGGCTACGGTGCAGAGATTATTTTGTACGATCGCACTCAAGTTTCCCGCGAAGACTTAACCGCTAAAATTGGCGCAGAACGACACTTAACAATTATTCCTCCTTACGATCATCCGTGGGTAATTGCGGGACAAGGTACGGCGGCACTGGAATTAATCGCAGAAGTTGGGGAGTTGGATTTGCTGCTGGTTTGCTGCGGTGGCGGGGGTTTGCTGTCGGGATGCGCGCTCTCCGCAAAAACTTTGTCTCCGCAGTGTAAAGTAATAGGAGTAGAACCGGAGCAAGCAGACGATGCGACGCGATCGTTCCGCACGAAAACGCTACAAACTGTTACTAACCCAGATACGATTGCTGATGGTGCGCGCACGCCATCTTTGGGAAAATTAACCTTTCCTTTGGTGCTGCATTACGTTGATGATATGGCAACAGTTTCAGAAGAGGCAATTCGCCAGACAATGTTTTTTATGTGGGAACGCATGAAGATAGTTGTTGAACCGACGGGAGTGTTAGCAGCGGCGGCTTTGTTGTCAGGTGTTGTGCAGGCTAAAAATGCGAGGATTGGCGTGATTGTTAGCGGCGGAAATGTGGATTTGAGCGAAGTCAATCGATTTTAGATTTTAGATTTTAGATTGAATAATTTATGTAGCAGATTCTCTGATAAAATGCTTGCACAGCAAACTTTGATAACACAGCACAATGTCTTCAGAAACAAACTCAGCGGCTCAATCTACAACTGGTGCAGATGCGATCGATGTTGCGATCGCCTCTGGAATCGACTTTGACGGTACTCCGATTCCGCAAGCAAAATTAGACCTCTACAAGCAAGTGATGGGATTAGAAGCCGGCAGACAGCGCAGTGGCGTGTCAAATACCATGCGATCGCGCATTGTCCGAATCGGTGTCAAACATCTGCCTCAAAACGAGCTCGATAAAATGCTTGTTGCTGCTGACTTCGCCCCGCTGAAAGATAAAGAAGTTGCGTTTTATTACGGCGGAAAGTAGAATTATCTACCCTTCTAGATAGATGAACAGTCATCTCTGGATAGGTCAAACTTGGAACAAATCCTAGCAGAAGGTCAGTTTATGAACACTAACGGTAGTACAGTCATCAGCAACCTCGAGTATGATTTGTTAACAGTTTTGCAAAACAAGTCGGAAGCTTTGAAAGCCTACGAAACTTACATGAAAGATGCTCAAGAAACCGGTTCTCAGCCTTGTGCTGAGCTGTTTCAAAAATTGCAGCAAGCTGACATGGAACACGCCCAGGAAATTCGCCAGCACCTTCAACAGGTAATGCAGCACGGCAAGATGTAAAGCTGGTGTAACTTGCTGTGCAAGTTATGAGTTATGAGTTAAGTAGCAGCTATGAGTTAAAGAGTTTTGGATTCACAACTCATCTTCAATTCTTTAAACTCTTTCTCTACCGAGCGCTCAAAACATCAATCTGACCGCTCAACCAATGTCGCTTACAACTCTTAATTCATAAGTAGCAACTGCTGACACCACTTCTTGAAACTTCAGCTACGGGTAGGGGCTTAGGCGTTGCTTAAGTCCTTACCTATCCAGTGATACAGGTTATAAAATCTCCGGTTTCAAAGCTCGTTCCATCAAGGATAAAACGGCTTGCTCAGCAGTAATTTCACCATTTAATAAGCGATAAACTTGACGAGAAACAGGCACTTCAATGCCGCGTTGATTAGCCAAATCAATCAACACATTAGTAGTATTGACTCCCTCAGCAGTGCTCTGCAATTCGTGCAAAATTTGCTCTAAAGATTTGCCTTCAGCCAATCCGAAACCAACCCGATAATTGCGCGATAAAGGACTGTTGCAAGTAGCGAGCAAATCTCCCAAACCAGACAAACCATAAAAAGTTTCTGCGCGAGCTCCCAAACGAGCTCCCACCCGAATCATTTCTGGCAAAGCGCGAGTCAGCAAAGCAGATTTAGCATTAGTTCCTAATTGTAAACCGTCACAAACACCAGCGGCGATCGCAAACACATTTTTCAAAGTTCCACCTAACTCAGTCCCCAGCGGGTCTTCATTCACATAAACCCGAAAAATATCGGAACTGTAAATATTTTGGACTTGTTTGGCCGCCGCTAAATCCGAACTCGCCGCTACCGTTGCAGCCGGCAATCCCTGCTGAATTTCCTCGGAAAGATTGGGGCCGGAAAGTACCACAATTGAATTGTTAGGAAAAGCATTTTGCCAAATTTGAGACGGAGTGCGCGTGCTCGCAGGGTCTAAACCTTTGGTGACAGTCACTATAATTGTACTGGGACTTAACTCTAACGCCAAAAGTCGATCGACTGTTGCGCCCACCCCTTTCATCGAAACTGCCGAAACAACAACATTCGCACCCGTTATAACTGAGTCTAGATTAACAGAACTGCTGCGCGACCACAAATTAACTCGATCGCCTTTTTTGCCTCCCAGATTTGCCAAGGCCGAACCCCAAGCACCTCCACCTAATATTGTCAAGCTTGCCATAGAATTTAGTTTAATGAATTTAACCGCAGATTAACACAGATAAATCACCGATAAATCATAGCAATCAATTTGCGTTAATCCGCGTGCATCGGCGGTTAACAAATCCTCACCCTACAAACGTGGCCGCAATCCATAATGACGGTAACGCCAATAATCTCGTAAAATGCGATCGTGATCGAAACACAATTCACGAGGAATCTGCCAAGATTCAAAAATTTTTAAACTTTTAGCATCGTCGGCGGCTTGAGGTTCGCCCGTTGCAGAAGCCAAGAATACAATACTAATAGTGTGTTGGCGGGTGTCGCGATTGGGGTCAGAGTAAACGTAAAATTGCTCGATTAATTCTACATTCAAGCTCGTTTCTTCTAAAGCTTCGCGTTTGGCTGCCGTTTCTACCGATTCCCCGTAATCGACAAACCCGCCGGGAAGTGCCCAGCCGTAGGGAATATTGCGGCGTTCGATGAGTACGATCGGGCGGTGCGGGCGATCGGCTAATTCGATGATAATATCAACTGTAGGAGCGGGATTTTGATAAGTCATACCATTTTAGATTAAAAAAGTGAAGAATTTAACATCGTTGCAGTTTAACTGTGGAACGGGTTCCAGAGACCGTTGAAGTTTAGCTGCACAATGTGCGATCGACCTCACCTACAGTTCTACAATATACTTGCATATAATGTACAGATTGCGATCGCTGACCAAAAAGAGAGATTGAAAGTATGCCTAAGTGGCTGGGAAAAGTTTTAGGTATCGGTACGGGTACAATCATCCTCCTCGGTGCGACTGGATACTGGTACGTTTTTATTGCCGGGGCACCTCAGTTAGACCCTCCGAAAGTAGTAGTAGATGCCAACTTAAATTTTGAACTCAAAACATATAAAAGTGCAGCTATGAATTCAGAGCGCACCTACGGTTTAATTTTGCCACCGGGGTACGCAAAAAATCTCAAACAGCGCTATCCAGTCATTTTTTTGCTGCACGGCGGGCACGGAGACGCGCGCGCTTATCAGGACAAAGCCGCTGTTACTTCTGTGCTTCACGATTTATATAAAAGCAAAAGATTGCCGCCATCAATTGTAATTACTCCTGACGGGAACGACAAGCGGGGTACGAGTCCTTTGTGGGACCCGCAGTATTTTGACGGGCCCAACGGTAAGGTGGGAAGTGCGATCGGCTCCGAGTTAGTATCGATCGTAAAATCGCGCTACAGAACGCTGGAAGACCCCGAATTCTGGGCAATGGGAGGACAATCTTCAGGGGGTTGGGGAGCTTTTAATATCGGTTTGCGTTACTTGAAGAATTTTAATATTCTGTTCAGCCACAGTGGTTATTTTACAGATCAAAGTGGCAAGGCTAACAGTCCTAAATATTTAGTGGAAAAACTCCCTGTTAAAGATAAACAGCAGTTGCGCGCTTATTTGGATGCGGGGGAAGCAGACGAAAAATATCTGATTTCCACTCAACAGTTTCACGAGCAATTAAACAGTTTGGGTATAGCCAACGAGTTTAACAAATTTCCGGGAGGACACGGGATTGTTGGCCCGGATGTCGGTTGGAATTATTGGCACAAGCATTTAGCCGATTCTTTGAGCTATGTTGGAAAACAGTTTAAAATATCACTGGCAACACAGAAAAATTAGAAAGGTCAACAGTGTTACCCCAAAAAACTAGGATTGGACTCTGGACTGCATCATTTTTAACCGGATTGGTAGGAGTTATTAACTTGCTGTCTGCTGTAACTCCCAGTTTACCCGATCGCCGAAATTGGTTGGAGCCGTTTTTTCCTTTTCCCGTGCGTGCGGGCGGGCATTTTTTTGCAGCAGTTATCGGATTTATGCTGCTAACTTTGGCAACTAATTTGTTGCGGCGCAAGCGGATTGCTTGGTTGCTGACTGTGGGATTGTTAATCGTTTCTATTGTAATTCATTTAGTCAAGGGATTGGATGTTGAAGAAAGCTTGCTTTCAGGGGTGCTGCTGTTTCAGTTGTTGGTGATGCGACAGACATTCACAGCTAAATCAGATCGCCCTTCAATTGCTCAAGGAATCAGGGTTTTGCTGGGGGCTTTGCTGTTTACACTGGCTTACGGGACGGCGGGTTTTTACATTCTGGATCGGGGTTTTCAAGTTAACGGACAAGCGGTTAATTTCGATTGGGACGATGCTATATTTCAGACTTTTGCCATGTTTTTTACGGCGGACAATGCGGGGTTGGTTCCGCAAACTCGGTTTGCTAACTTTTTTGCCGATTCGATTTATGCTGTAGGTACGGTAACGCTTGGTTACGCACTTTTAATGCTGCTGCGGCCGGTGCTGCTGCGAAATTCGGCAAGTATTTCGGAACGGAATAAAGCTCAAGAAGTTGTAGCAAAATACGGGCGGACAACGCTAGCGAGACTGGCGTTGCTTCCGGATAAATCTTATTATTTTAGTCCTTCGGGAAAAAGTACGATCGCCTATGTGCCGAAAGGTAGAGGTGCGATCGCTTTGGGATACCCCATCGGGCCTGCTGAAGACCGCAAAGAATCAATTCTAGGGTTTCAAGAATTTTGCTATCGCAATGATTGGTATCCAGCATTTTATCAAACTTTGCTCCAGGATCTAGAAATGTATTCTACTCTCGGTTTTCGAGTGGTGCAAATTGGCGAAGAAGCTATTGTTAATCTCGAAACTTTTACTCTCAAAGGCAAGAGCAATCAAAACTTGAGAACTGCTATCAACAGACTTACAAAAGCCGGTTATCAAATCGAATTTTACGAACCTCCTTTAAGTTCCGAATTGATGCGGCAAATGAAACTCGTGAGCGAAGAGTGGCTGCAAATGGTTCAGGGTGCGGAAAAAAAATTTTCGGTGGGTTGGTTTGACGAGGCATATTTGCGGGAAACTCGCGTCGCAGCCATCCACACTCCCGACGGTATAATTAGTGCTTTTGCTAATATGATATCGGCCGGAGATGGAGTAGTTGGAGTTGATTTAATGCGGCGTCGCACTGAGGTGGAAAATGGCACGATGGAGTGTTTGTTTGCTTCGATGTTGCAGCATTGTCAAGAATTGGGATATGAAGAATTTGATTTGGGTTTGTCTGCTTTGGCGGGAGTGGGAGAATCTGAGAAATGTGGGCGGTTGGAAAAGGTTTTGATTTATCTTTCGGAACACTTGAGCAAGTTTTATAATTTTAAGGGATTGCACAGTTTTAAAGATAAGTTTGGGCCGCGGTGGGAACCGCGTTATTTTGTTTATCCGAGTTTGGGAAGTTTGCCGGATGTTGTGGTTGCTTTGATTCGGGCCGATTCGGGCGATCGACTTTTGGATTATTTGCGCCCTGGAGGGTAGGCGATTTTGGATTTGAGATTTTGGATTTTAGATTGGGGAGGAATGACTGGTTCCCAGGCGCTTGCCGAAAGGTGTCGTTAACTGGTTGCGAGGCTCTCCCTTAACTGGTTCCCAGGCTCCAGCCTGGTAACGAGTAAAAGAGCCTCGCTTGAGCCAAAGGAGGAGGCAGAGCCTCCGGATCTGCGTTCCCAGGCTCTAGCCCGGCAACGAGCAATCAAAACATTCATGCTAAACCCCGAATTAGTACGCGCTGCTTTTGCAAAACCTCTGCATACAGCTTTTCCAACTCAGTAATATTCTGACTGAGAGTGTATCGCTCCATCGCCCGTTGGCGTGCTTTTTGACCAAGCAGCATTCCCAACTCAGGATGATCGCAAAACAGCGGCAGCAAGGTTTGCAACTGACTTCGTACCCGCTGAGTATTCAAAACTATCCCCGCGCCTTCCTCCAAGGCCTCGCCGTCAGCACCGGCATCGGTTGCCAAACAAGCTAAACCGCAGGCCATCGCTTCCAGGAGCGACAGCGACAGTCCCTCCACCAAAGAAGGCAAAATAAATACGTCTGCACCCCGCAGAATTTCGATCCGGCGTTCCTCCTCGGCAACAAATCCGAGCCACACAATGCCATCATCTTCGCCGTAAAACAGTTGCAGCGAGGCGGCTAGGGGCCCGTCGCCTACGATCGCCAATACGTTCCCAGGGCCAAAATTACAGTGTTTCCAGGCCTTGAGCATCGACTCGACATTTTTCTCCTGGGCAATGCGGCCTTGGTAAACAAAAACTCGATCGGCCTTTAATTCCGACTTTAACCCCGAAGGCCCTGGAGAATATTTAACAGCATCCACGCCGTTGGGAATCACAGCCACCCGTTCCTGTGGCACTCCCAACTTCACCAATATATCCCGCTGAATCTGAGAAAAAACGATCGTCGAGTCGTAGTTCGCCAAAAACGGAGCGTACAGTTGATACATCAGGTGTTGGGTTCCCGATGTCAAATTTCGCAATTTGCGATCGAACGGCGGGTGAAAAGTCGCCACCAGAGGCAAATTCAATTCTTGACAAATTTCCGGCAGCAGAAAGTCTAAAGGCGAAAGCGTCAGGGAAGCGTGAACAACATCTGGTTTCAGCCGCCGCAGAGATTTCATCAGCACTGTGCGGGACTTGAGAGTGGGAATCGTATAAATTTGCGATTTGTAGTGACAGGGTAAAGAGACTTCGTTGCAACTCGCGGACGAGAGAGAAGTGGTATATGAGGTTTGAGTAATTCCCTTTCCCCATGAACCATTTGCCATACTCCACCCCGTATTGTTCCTGTCCAGTGAGTCCGCCTCTTGGGCAAAGTGCAGGAAACTGACCTGGTATCCCCGGTCTAATAGTGCGTTGGTGACTTCCCT
Source organism: Microcoleus sp. w1-18aA5 (assembly GCF_036701705.1). Classification (NCBI taxonomy): domain Bacteria; kingdom Bacillati; phylum Cyanobacteriota; class Cyanophyceae; order Oscillatoriales; family Microcoleaceae; genus Microcoleus; species Microcoleus sp. w1-18aA5. The sequence goes on from NZ_JAUPTE010000125.1 coordinate 7,927, forward strand.
GGAGTAAGTGACGTTACCGCAAAAAGGTGATTTTTTTCCTAGCCAAGCGATGTGCATTCCAGTAAATCAGAGTTTGTTATTTTTTAGGTTCGATCGACTTTGCTATTTGTGCTACGGAAAATATACCAGGTTAAGACACCCCCAGCCATCGCTAATCCTGCTAAAGCCAAAAATACTGTCGGCAAGCCCAGAAATGTTTCGGCTACCCCGGCCAAAGCCAACGGTAAACTCAAAGCAATATTAGTGGCATTGTTTTGCAGTCCGAAGACTTTTCCCCGCATTTCTTCTGGAGTTTCTGCTTGAATTGTAGTCTGCATCGGCACTCCCACCAATGAGGCAAATAAACCCAACAAGGTAATGAACAGCACCGACAGCCACAAATGGTGGGTAAATGCAGAAAGACCCATCAGAGCAAGTGCCATGCCAATCGAGCCGATTAAACTCAGTTGGGAGTGAGAAAATTTATGGCCAAGATAGCCGACTGTCGTTGCCCCAGCAGCCATGCCAACGCCCACCGCCGCCAGCAAAAAGCCAAATTGTGATGCTTTCATACCTGGGAGAATTTCCGCCAGCCGAACTGCTAGAACTGCCAAGGCTGCAAAAATGGAAAATAGAATAATTAGTTGAATTAAAGCATTGCGGACTTTCGGTTGATCGTTGATGTAACGCAGGCCGTCTCGCAAATCTGCTAGGGGGTGCGGCGGTTCGTGTTCGACTTCGTTTTTTTCGCCTGTTTTCATCGACAGCAACAGCACTCCGGCGAAGGCGTAACTTCCGCCTACTACTAATTCTTTGCCGATGCCGAGTCCGCCGCCGAGGTTGGAAAATAGGGTGTCGGCTAAAGCTAGTAAGGGTTCTCCGACTGCGAAGCCAATAATCACCGACCCCATCATGGTTGTGGTGTAGAGGGAGTTTGCTGATAGCAGGTGGCGGCGTTCCACAATTAGGGGAATCACTGACTGTTCTGCTGGGGCGAAAAATTGAGTTAGAGTCGAGACTAGGAATGTTACTAGCAGCAGCAAGCAGAATCCGAGCGGCAGTTGACCAAGTTCCCACCCGTCGGAGAGCCACAGCAGCACGGGCAAGGTTAACACAAAGGCTCCCCGCAGCAGGTTTGTGGCGACGAGCACTGCTTTTTTCGACCAGCGATCGACATACACGCCCGCAGCGGCCCCGAACAGCACTGCGGGAATGGTAAAGGCGATCATGATTGCTGATACCCACCTACTGATGGTTTGATCTGGCGCTTGAAAGCGGCTCGCCACGAGGGCGATCGTCAGTACGAGATAAACTTTATCTGCAAGTTGGGAAAAAACTTGCCCACTCCACAATGCTAGAAAATTTGGGTTTTTGAGCACTGGCAGAAATCCCGTTTGTTTTTCGGGAATTTCGGCTACTGCTTCGGAGAGTTCTGCTGCTGGCTCTGGTGTGGGAACCGGGGGGATTGCTTCGGGTTCTTGGCTTTTGCCATTGTTCCAGTCTGGTGCTGGAGTTGTGGGGTATTTATCCATTTCTGGGTCTGGGACGTTGCTCCATTGTCGATCGGCGGAGACGGGATAAGAGTCAAACTCTGGAAAATTTTCTCGTTCTTCCATCTTGTGGTGGGTTACGGCTAAAACAGATATTGTCAAATCAGAATCAGACAGTCGCATCATAGAATTTGGGGTGGATGGCCTGGGGTGGTTGAGGTTGGGGGGATGGGAATTTGAATTTGAGGTGTTAACCCCTAAGTTTATTAATAATCTCGTAACTTTATCTCTATCTATTATCTGATGTCGCAACAACCTTGAGAATTTACCTGAAATTGCCTACAGGTTCGGGTATCCCCCCGGCTGGAGGTTCGATGTACGATCGCCCCTTCACCTATTTAAATCCACACTCCAAATTTAAAACTCAAAACTCTCTAGGTAGGTGTCGATCGAGCTTCCCGATCGAATCGTGCAACCTAAATGATACTGGGCATATTGTCGCAAAATATTTTCTACTGATACCCAAGTTGTTTGATCGGCAATCCCCTCTCCTAGTTCTGGACTAGCCAACTGTTGCAGCGCTGCTAATTCCTTAGCATTTATCTCGAAATTTGTCAAGTGTTTGCTGCCATTTGTTTGTCGGGAACGGGAGGTGGATTTGTACAAGCTACCGATTTCTGAAGAGAGTTCTGCCTCTAGGTTAGCTAGCTCGGACAAGCTGAAGGTTCCCCCAGAGGGTATACTAAACCCGGTTTGCCAGTTCGGATCGGTGAAATTTGGGATGAGCGGGTGTCTGGTGGCGCAGCAAACTTGGACTTGGGGCGCGAGGCCGGCTAAGGCTAGCAGGTGAAAAATGCCGTGGCTGAGGTGGGCGACAAGCACGGCGGCGGATTGGATTTCTGTGCGATCGGACAAACGCTCCAAACGGCTCAAATGTTCGCCCAGTAACCAAAAGAGTTCTTCTTGGGGCTCATCGGAAAGGGCGCTGGCGATCGCCAATTCGGCCAAATATTGCGCGGCGGAGAGTTTCCCTAGGTTGCGGCTCAAACCCGGATGGGATTGTACGGTGTCGGCTTGGGTAATTTTGTCGAGCGATCGGCCTTTGGCAATTAGCAATTCGTTGACAACAAATAATTCGCTTCTACCGCCAATGGTAGATCGTTGTTTGCGAACACCCGGTGCTACAGCTCGAATTAAGCCGAATTCCCGCGTCAAAATTGTCAGCACTCGATCGGATTCCCCCATCGGCGCACTCTTGAGATTGATTCCAGTTGCTTTGTAAGTTCGAGTCACTCGATTTTAGATTTTAGATTTTAGATTGACTTCACAGTAGCAACAATTACCTTTTGTCTAAATTATCTCGCTGGCGGATTAATTCCGGGCCGCGGGAAGTCCCCAAACGAGTTGCACCAGCGACGATCAAATCTAAAGCTTGTTCGTGAGTGCGAATTCCGCCGGCGGCTTTAATCCCGATCCTGCCCTTAGTAACTTCCTTCAGCAGTCGCACATCATCAACTGTCGCCGCGCCAAAAAAGCCCGTGTTGGTTTTAATGTAGGCGGCACCCGCCTCCATGCAAATCTCAGCCGCTAATTGTTTTTCGGCATCCGAAAGCAGCGAACTTTCGATAATTGCTTTGATTGTGAGATTGGTTTCTTCGCAAATTTGGGCTAATTCCTGGTGGAATTCGTCGATTTTGCCAGCTTTCAGCAATCCTAAATTAACCGAGACATCTAACTCTACCGCTCCATTATCTGCTGCTTCGAGGGCTTCGTAGATCTTCGCAGTTGAAGTCGAAGCACCGGTGGGAAAACCTATGACAGTACAGACTTTCGGGCGCTTGCCGTGCAGCAGCTCAACTGCTTGTCGGACATAGGCGGGATACACGCAAACTGTGACAAAGCCAAATCTCTCTGCTTGTTGGCAGCAGTTTTCTACTTGCTCTGGCGTGGCGGTGGGGTCAATCAGGCCGTAGTCGATAAAGGGGGCAATATCGATGTCTGGCTGGTTTGCAGCCATTGTTTTTTTCTCTCTGAAATAACTACTTTATTATACAAATAAACGGGATGCGGAAAACTTATGTCTCTTTCCGCCGGGAATTTAAGCGGCTAGGAGACCTTCAGTAAGCCAATGTTCTTTGATATTCTATTTAATCAATGCTCTAATAAAACTATTTAGCAAAAACCTATGCTCGTTTTTGGTAAAAAGGAAGTGGTGACTTGACAGTGGATTGTCTCGTCTACAAATTTGTATCACTTATCTACTTCTTTCTCTTGGCTTTATCTGAAGTTCCCCCAGTAGGGGGAATGTTCAAATCTCACAAACCCTTGCACTACAAGGAACGATCGCCTTTTTACC
>NZ_JAUPTE010000126.1:0-11080 GCF_036701705.1 Microcoleus sp. w1-18aA5
AAGTTAGTGGAATTTTGGCGGCTAAAACTACACACCGGGGACGAACCATCATTAGTCCAATCAAGGGTGTCTACACTTTTGTCTACAATGTCTAGCGTGTTGTCTAGTTGTACACCTAGCATTGTGTCAAGCGATTCGCCCTCAACGAGGTAGAGTTCGAGCAGTGTTTCCCAAGTAGCAGTTTTAGAAAGCTTGCCGAACTGCTTTGCATCTTCATTGGTGAAACCGCGGTCAAATGCGATCGCTTTTAATCGGTCTATCCGTCGGTAGCTGGCAATAGGTTTAGTCATGGCAAAACCCCGCCAACTCCGTTAAGAGTTGCGATCGCCCCTCAAGGCAATCGGCTGAATATGGCATTATAGTTAGGCTCCAAACGTTGCTAGTTAACGGCTTGGGGAAGTCGTGACTTGTTCGGTGTTAGTAGCACCGCTCAGTCGCGCATCAATCTTCCTTAATTACTTACGATCGCAGCTTCGTAGAGAAAATACAACCCTGCAATTGTAAAGTTTTGTGCGAGTAAAGCCCCTTTTTATGGGGCATGATTCCTAATTCTCTTTTGGGGTTTACCCTTCAATCATTTCCAAAATTGCCTCAATGTCTGCAAGTGTTACCGCTGATTTCTTACGCTTGGCTTTGAGCCTGTTTAACAAGTCAGCAGCCTCTGGTAGCTCAATTTCAGGGCGCCGGGTATGGTACAACTCAATCCTCATGTCACTCACTAATTTCTGAAGTCGCTTACATTCACCCTTTAATCGCTTTACTTCATTAATTGAACCGCTTGTATCACGCGATTGAGGCTGTTTCGTCTCGACTTGGGAATTACCACTGCTATCTGCTGTGTCACGCGATTGAGGCTGTTTCGTCTCGACTTGGGAATTACCACTGCTATCTGCTGTGTCACGCGATTGAGGCTGTTTCGTCTCGACTTGGGAATTACCACTGCTATCTGCTGTGTCACGCGATTCGTTTTTTTTGTCAAGTTGTCGGGCATAATCTAGAGTAGCGTTAGCCAGGGCGATCGGAACTCGAATGGTGCGAGTCGGGCCACTCTGCCAAGCAGCTTTAAAGCGGGAATCTTTGATTGAATCTTCGTGTCCTTTAGGGTTAGGCATAATATCTGAATCACTTGTGTCATGCGTTTCATTTACTATAGCAGTAGCGCCAAGTAGTATCAAGCGCGTGACACACGAGTTTTTTGGTGTCCTTGCGGACGGCGTGGCGGCTATTTTTGCAGGGCCCGAAAATATATTCTCCGACTTCGGCAGAAATCTCGCGGGCCCTGACAAAAATCCCGCTGGGGGGTTTAGACGGAGAAAGGGTCAAAAGATGATATACTATTTTATTTCAAAAATTCCCATCCAAAACTAAGCAACTGGCAAATTTTATATAACCAAACGTTACAATTAAAGCGTCAACAAAAATTTACTACAAGTTTTATATGATCTCCCAGCCTAATGCTCATTACACTTTCGCACCTAAAGAGGATATTACAGCCTACCAGCTTGCACAACTTCTTCCCGTTCTTATAGCTTCGGGGAAGAAGGAAGCTTCTATTTATGACCTTATTCAAGGTATAAAAATATGCGTTGATGGGAATCCAACAATTGAGTCATTGAAACCTGACTTAAGAAAGCACTTTAAGCCCGACCCTTCCTAAGCCAACAGTTGGAGCAGGGGCAAATCTAGCTCAATTTCGGAACTAAAACAGCCCCAACTTTATATCTATTGGGGGGATAATAGAGGGTTTGCCCCATCTCCTGACCGCGATCAACACCGGAGGAATTTTTGTGGCAGTGCCATTTTCCTTACTTCCTTCTCTAACCAAAGGAGCTTTCATTGAATTTTGACCTCAAGTTGGCAAGTTGCAGCCGTTATTTTGAGTTTTTAGGTCAAAATAAGTGATCGCCTCAGTAGGCAGGGTAAAGGGGTATAGGTTGCAGGATGAGTTAGGCGGGGATACTTTACTTTCCCCGCCTATAACTTGACACTGCTACAGCTAGGTCAAAATACTTCACTTTTGTTCTTCAAAGTGAACAGATATAAAAACAAATTGAAACCTAGAAGGAAATAGGAACGATTAAGCTCTATCAAGCTGCTCTCCTTTTCAAATATTAGGAAAATATAAAGGGTGAGACTCTTCCTCGAAAAATTGTATTTTATTTTGTTCTATTACATCTTCCCAATATTTCATTTGTTGATTTACATCTTCGTCATTTACTATTGAAATAGCTACTTGTTGAACATTTGATTTAACAATCGCATCTAAAAGATGATGGTTAAAATAAGGAGTTTTATCTACCAAACTTTTATCAAAATTTAATGGGTTGGCAAGTACAACAAGTTTATTAGTACCAACAGTATGTTGGGTGAGTTCGTCATAAGCAAACTTAAGATATTCGGAACTTTTAATGAAGTTGAGTTTATATGTTGATGAACCCTCAATAATACATAAGGGTTTAATGTCTGGCTCTTTGCAGAGTTTGTCAAATTTATCTAAGATGTTTTCTTTTATTGCTTTGTTATATTTAATCTTTCGGATTTCTTTTCCTTGAGAATATAAATGCAAGGCCCCATGAATATAAAAAACTCTTAGTCTGTCACCCGAATAGTCAGATTTTTTATCAAATATGGGATTTTCTTGAGATTCTTTTTCTTTTAAGAAGAAATCTCGAAAAGATGTTCTATCTTCATCTAACATAAGGCTCCAGTAAATCAGTAAATCATAACCTGTATAGAACAGATTTTTATACTTTGATATTTCTTCCTTAACAGTGTTTAATATGTTTATTGGGATACGTTCTTGAGAAATATGACTGTCTCTTACGGCTTGAATTAAAGTTTGTTGGATATTCTGATAAAATTCGTCTGTTTTAAGAATTGGTGGATTTGACGGATCTGCTAAAATCTCATTGATTTTTTTATCCTCTCCTACACAACTAAATTCTTTCCCTAGCAAAAGACTGGTATTTTTGTCTTCAAAATTTCCTCGAATGTTTTCCCATTGAAGTAGTGGTTGCTTATTCATTTTTGTAGCTCTCGTTTCATTTCATAAATGAAGTTTAGCAATTTCTGGTTGGTATAGTCAAGAAAATGGGAATGAGCCAGAATGATATTTGGAAGCGGTGACAGAACATAGCATTCCGTTTATGGGAATAGTAAAGCCTTAATCCTAGCCTTTGATGGAATCACCATATCCTGAGCCAGAGCCTGCAACCTCCAAGGTCATTAAATAATGCCAAGCGCGTGACACACGATTTCAAATGTACTCAGTCAGATGGGCAGGCGACTATTTTTCCAACGGTCTTCTAAATTTTTTCACTTCGGCAAAGACTTAACAGCCCGTCGAAAAAATCCCACTAGAGGTTTAAGCGGGGATAACCTCAACTTCCCACTCACTCCAAAACCTTGTTCTAGGCGGGGATAAACCTATTTCCCCGTCTAGAGCTTGGAAGTGCGGAGGCTACGTCAGAAAACTCAATTTTTCCTATCTCGACCCTATAACCGTTTTAGCTGATCATTTTTGCATTTGCTAAGAAAAGTTTCATGATGCTTGCTGAGAGCGTTTTGACTTGGTGCTGTTTTTTTATCCTGTGGTAAAGTCAGTTTCCGATCAGCCAAATCTTGGTAACAGGTGCCAACGAGTGCAGGGGCAATCACCACCTCATTGGTATCTGGTCGAATTGATAGTAGATGCAAATCGAACAAAGTGTGTATGTCGGCTCTGAGCGGTAAACCATTTGTTAAATGATTGGTTTGAGTACCTTTATATGGAATTATATGTGCTGCTTCGATAGCTGACTCTACATCACAATCAGTTATGGGACATCGACCACCGTAAGCAATTAACAACTTACGTCGGAACTCAGGCTGTCCCTGTCGCTGCACAATGGAAGCAGTTATTCGTCGTCTGGCATCTTGAAGAGTTTCCGCGTCAAAATAACCTTCAGATTTAATTTTTTGGCGCTCAGCATCTAGCTCAGGTAGCGCTGCATTGCGGATGTTGAAGTAAGAGTCGAGCATGGTTAGCCAATCACCAGACCATTCATAGTTTTGACCGTCTCCCAGAACTTGCAAAGGAATCGGCAGCGGATTACCTTGCAAATCTAGTTTTTTCAAATTCTTCATGCTGCGAATCGCCTCTGGGATTTCAGTAATCTGATTGTTATTGAGGAAAAGCCCTTGCAGATTGGACAGTTGCCCGATCGCTTCGGGGATGGAGGTAATCTGATTAAAACTGAGGAAAAGCCATTCAAGATTGGACAGTTGCCCGATCACTTCTGGGATGGAGGTAATCTGATTACCATCAAGGGAAAGATTTTTCAGATTGGGCAGTTGCCCGACCGCTTCGGGGATGGAGGTGATTTGATTGCTACTGAGGAAAAAGCTTTTCAGATTGGACAGTTGCCCAAGCCACTCCGGGATGGAGGTAATCTGATTAAAACTGAGGGAAAAGCTTTTCAGATTGGACAGTTGCCCGAGCCACTCCGGGATGGAGGTAATCTGATTACAACTGAGGTCAAGCTCTGTCAGATTTGAGAGTTGCCCGACCGCTTCGGGGATGGAGGTAATCTGATTACAACTGAGGTTAAGCTCTGTCAGATTTGAGAGTTGCCTGACCGCTTCGGGGATGGAGGGAATGCGACTTCCTCTGAGGTTAAGTATTTTTAAGTTGGTTAATTCAAAAACAGCATTAGGAAACTCAGTTAACTTATTCCCAAACAAATCAACTACCTCATCATCCCACTTGGCCAACAGTAAAGTTTCAAGTTGCGTACACTTGGCAATTTCTGGTGGCAATTTTTTCAGATTCAGCCTCGACAAATCCAGTTTCTTCAATTTTTTTTCTGCAGCCCACTCAATTCGCCGCACTGCTTCCTCTCGCATCATGCCCTTTGTCTCTCGGTAGGATTCATTTTATTGTCACCATAATTTTAGTCTGTCGGAAAAAACGGCAGGAATTAGGAGACGGTAGCAAAAGTACAAAAGCTAGAGAGTAAGGGGAGAATGTAAGACATAATGTAAAACGTGTAAGGCGGTACGTAAGGCAACTTAAGCTAAGGCACAGCAATATTAGCCCTACTAATTAGGACTAATACGGTACAACGCAGATGTGGCAAGAAATTGAGCGATTTTAGGTATCAGTTTTTAGTATCTCAAACAGTCTTATAAATACCTAACACGCCACACCCGAAGGCTACATCAGGTTAGAAGCATATCCTGAGCTAGGGCTTGAATCACTACAGTTCACGTCGATCCATCCCAGCAAATATCTTCAGGGAAAGTTAACATATCCAGCCACTCACCAGTCGGAGCCTGATACTGAATTAAGCGGCGCGTTCGCTCTTGACACCATCCGACCGCATGACAGCGAACCCATTGACCCCATCGTTTGACCCAGCCCCAAGCTTCCTCAACAGCAGATACCTCTGTTGTGTTTTCCGCTGTTGGTTCTGTCACAGATGATTGCTGTATTTGTTTATTTATAGCTTCATCTGTGACAACCTCAAAGCCTTGCTGCTCAAGCAATTCAGCCTGTTTTAAATCTTCCACTTTTTTGACCAGGCGAACGGCTGTAAGCTCAACCAAAACATCCCAATTTTCAGGGAGGGAGCAAACCCGCTGAGCACCCTTTGAAGTAAGTTTGGTGGTAGTTTCTGGCTGATATCGGTAAGACCAGACGCGCTCAGAACCCTCTCGAATTTGTTGGGCGACCAGTTTGACACCGATACTCGCTAGCAAGCGGTTGATGTAACGCATGGGAGCCTTCTTGTCGGGATAGCCCAGCACGTTAGCCACAGCTTTTTTCTTGCAGCGCTTGATAAAATCTCGAACTTCTGGAGAGTCAGCAGTCCAGGAGCTATCAGGGTTTAGGAATTGTTCAATCCCCAGATTTTTTAAAAGTCGCAGCTTCAGCCAGCGATCGGAAATATCAGGCAGGAAAGTTCGGAGCTGTTGCTTCCACTTGCGACGCTGTAAATATTCGGCATCCTCCTGGTTTTTAAAGAGCCATGAAGCTTCGAGCTTATTTAATAAAGTGCGGTCTTCAAAACGAACCAGGCGAACAAACTCCCATGTCCACAGAGCCGAGCGTTCTATTCCTGGTAGTCGAGCCTTGAGCCGAGCTTTGATGGCTTGACAGCGTTCTGCCCAGGACGCGGAGTAACTGCGTTCTATTTCGAGAGCTTGGTTTAAATCGATATCATCAGCGTCAAATATTTGTCTGGCCGCTTTGTCGCGACATTCTTGTTTGGCTTCCAAATGCTCGTTTGACTCGGAGCTGCCAGCTTGTACCCATTGCGGAGCATAACCCCCAGCTTCAAAAGCTTTGAACAAATACCCCCGCAAATCACGCCGCTCAAAGTTTTCTTTAGCCTTGATTTTGCAGTAAGTCTCATGATGGGGCGATTGTGCCTGTTGGGCGATCGCTTCTCTTGTGGCTATGCTCAGCACTTCATCGGTCAGAGCTAAGGCTTCAGCCGTTACTCGTTCTTCAATGGCTGCACTGATTTGTTTGTAGTAAGTTGCATCACCATCTTTGGATGAACCCAAGCCACGCTCAGCAGCAAAAACAGTGATGCGCTCAGGATGACGGACACGGCGGCTCATTTGCAAACACTCGTCTACACCGATCGTTCCCACAAACCAGCAGAACATATCTGAGAATTTATGCAGGATGGAAATATCTACACCAGATTCTGCCGTAGGAGAATAAATCAGCCATGCGGGCTGTTGTTCGCGGATATAGGCGTCAGGGTCAGCCAAAAATTCTTTAGCCCACGCCTCAGTTACAGTTTTTGCGGTGAGGAGGATGCCTTCACCGTGCGAAACCTGTAGAAGCTCTGCCATTGCCTCAGCTTTCTCAACGGAATCAGTAGCTATGGCGGGACAGACAGCGGCAAGAATTTGATGGGTGTACCATTCATCAAATTTCTTGAGGGATTGACCAGCTTCAGGGATGGCAAAAAATACTGGTGGTGTATCGCCCTTGAATAAGTTTTGAATTTTGGTTGCTGCTTTGCCAGAGAGCCGGGAAATGTAGCTGACAACCCAGTCGGCTTGATGCCCATCGGTGAGGACAATGCGATCGCACTTTTGGCAAGCAAGTTCAAAGCGTTCTAGAATCTCAAGCCGTTTATCAAAGAGCGTTCTGCTTGTTAAAAGGTGTTTGATAACACTTGCAGACTCGTCAATTATTAGGGTGCAACCTTCAAGCCGTTCTAGGGGGATTTTAAGAAGGGAGTCTACACAGAGAGTTAAGCGAGCGTCAGGGTTCGCAAACATTTTGTAGCCAGCGTGAGCGTCCAGGTGATAACTGCTCAGTTTTTCGGCAAGCTGCAAGCCCAAACTGTTGCGGTAGGTGAGGTTAATTTGAACGCCCGTTCTGTCTGCCGCTACCTTATTTTTGAGATACTCAGTTTTGCCAGTGCCAAGACCGCTCTTAATAGCCGTGATTTTTCCGCTTCCGGGAGCGTCGGTGTCAAAGTATCGCGAATTAGTGAGGATATCGGGGGAGAACCCACGGTGCATCCGCCACAAGCGCTCGTCCTGCAATTTAGAGAACAGTTCGGCGGCAGACAGCACAGCGTCAATATCGCCACCAGCTACGCAGAAATCATCTACCCCTTTGTGAGGGCCGGGCAGAGTTGCGATTTTTGCGATCGCTGTTTTGAACAATTTTGCTAGGGTGCTAGCGGCCCGAAATTCTTGACTTCGGGAATAATCCCCGGCGCGGTAATCAAAGACGATTGTGATTTCGCGTTCTGCTGTGTCAAGCGGTTGGAGCGCTGTGTGCAGTTCTCGCGCCGATGCTCGCTGATATTCTGTCCCGTCTGGTTTTCTTATTGTTTCCCCGCGTTCGGTGACTCTGTAGCCCGTGTGAATCCCAGGCAGTCCAACCGCTGCATATCCACGAGAAATTAGCGCCGCTGCCTTCTTCTCACCTTCAGTAATTACGATCGGGCAACCGCTGGCAATTACCCACTCCCAAAATCCGAGCGCTTCCCCATTAAGTCCGACGGCTGGCAGAACGGGTATTGATAACCCAGCTTTAGCCGCGACCTTTCGCCACACCTCGACAGTCACGAGCGGGCAAAAGATTTGTAGGGGCTTCCCTTGGGGCTGAAAGTATTTGCGAGGGCGACCTTTTTTGTCAAAAGCGATCGGTTCCCCAGTTAGTTGCCGGAAGCGACCATTGACTATAAAACCACTCGCACCCTCACACTTAACATAATTTCTTTTTGCTTGGACACTGCCACTGCTGTTGTTAGTTGTAGGGTCAGTATCGCGATAAAGCAGGTCGTAGACGGCTCTACCGCTGACAGGTTCAAAGTTGAGAGTATAGATTTTAGGGTTGATGCCAGACTTGACTACGCAATCCTGAAAGCTTAAATCTATACCCTCGATAGGGTATAATGAGGTCATAAATTGTGAGCTCGCCGTAACGCGAGTTTGACTACCAAAAGCCGCTTGTCAGGTTCCAATTGATTCAGCGGTTTTTTGGTGTGTGTAGCTTTTCAAAAGTGAACACAGGGTAAAACCGCCCGCTAAAAAATAAGCGAGCAGATAAGTGAATCGCTGCGAGCGCAACCATTCGATTCACTCTTGGGGATAGGAATAAAGATTTTAGGTGGCGGGTCACGGCTGACCTCAACTTTGCCTTTGCAGAGGTCAGGGTTGAAGTCAGGAGCTGTAACTATGTCTGCTGCCCAAGAAAAATTGTCAACAAACGGGTTGAAATGTTGCCTCCCAAGCGACTCCCGCAACATCAACTCGACTGCTTTTTCGAGGTCGCATTTTACTTGACGGATTATCGCGCGCCAAAAACCCACATCCCTTTTTAACTTTTCCATGTCGATTTTTAACAGGCACGAATCTAGATCCCAATATGGATGAGCCAGGGCCAGGGAGTAGCTATATTTGATAGCAATTGTTTTGAAATGGGGCGTTAAATCCTTCATCTTTTCAGCATATAGCGTTCAAAGCACCTTAAGCGTTTCTTGTAGATTTTAAGGAAGAGCTACGAAAGTCTTATCATCGACAAACACTCGCTCATCTTCACACATTACTTTTCGAGCAAGAGCACGCGCATCTTCTTTAGCGAAAAATTGTTTCATTTCCTCCGCTGACAACCTCCGCGAAGGATGCCCCGACGTGATTACAGGAGGAGCCGACGGAGGTAATTTTCCCTCGTTCTGATCCATATACCGCGCCACTTCCAGTATTTCATCCAGCAATGCCACAGGGAGACGTACCAATTTTGTCCGACCGTGTTTCCAGCGGCCCCCTCCACCTGCTCCAGGTCTGGCACCACCACGTCCATCTTTACCTTTTTGTTTACATTTCTTCATCTTAAAATTAAAAACTGTTACACCTTCAAAAATGGCTGTACCTTATTATTCATAGCATTTCTACTATTACTATTTATTTATTTTTTACTTTGTATACCGGGTATCACTCAACCCGGTTGAGTTGGACAGTTAAGTTTGAAGCGAGCAAGCAAAAATATCGCGGCCGGGGAGGGGGCGGCCACGCGAGCTGTCCCCCCCCGGCCCACGTTCTATTATCCTCCTTTTTCGCCAAACTTTTTAATTAATTCCTCAAGCTGCTTTTTGCCCTCAGAAAATTTGCGTCCCTTCTTGTTGAGAATATTCTCAATAATCCAGGTTGCCGTTTTACCTTGGATTTGTGCAGCTTCCACTTTCCACCAAAGCTCTAAATCACTAGCGTCATTTTCGGAAACGGTAGTGTCCGTTTCTGCCTGTAAGTCGTTAGTATATATAGCTTCCAGGGCTTCCCGCTTAGCTTCCACTTCCTCATCGGAAGCTGCCAAAATTGCCTCAGCTTCCTTCTTCCTGGTTTCCTCACTAACATAGACCGAGGTACTGATTTCGTGGACTACATCGCTATCAATGGCCGCCTGTTTTAATGCCTCGAATTCCTCAATCTTTGCCAATTTCAGAGCAGAGCGACGGGCTTCAAAGCAGCAGGCAAAACCAGACACCAGGGCGATACCTTGCATGAAATTGTGCAGAGGGATTCTGCGCGAGAACACGAACGGAGGAGCCAGCCACAAGCAAACGCCAGAAACAGACAGAACTGAAACTTTCAGAAGCGACATAGCATCACCCCCACACCGACCAAGGCAGCAATTGTACTTACTATCAGCCGAAAGCGCAATTCCATTAAATCGATTTTCAGTAGCCTTACAAGAGCGTCGTCAACTACCCACGCAGTAGCGCTGATGATGAGCTTGAGCGCAAAGAGTGCTTGCACAAAATACAGAAGCGAGAGATGCAGCGATGCCAGCCAACATAGGAAGCTGGAGGCGATCGCAGTCAACACAAAGTTGTTGGTGAGTGCTATCGCTTTTATCATTCTGCCGAGCCTCCCAGAAGTTTAGCCTTGATAGCTTCAATCCGTTCTGTAGCCTTGCTCTCAGCTTTTTCAAGTCCTACCCCTAGTCGAGCATATCCTGGTCGCAACCCGTGCAATTTTTTAGCCAGTTTGAAATCAGCTTGCTTCTTGGTCAATTCGTTGGTGGCAACTGCAACCTCATACCCTCGATGCGCCTTGTGAACTTTAGCATCGGCCACCTCAACGGCAGACATCGCTTTGTAGGCTTTTTTCGTATGTCGGGCATCCTCAGTTTTCTGTTTGGATTCAGCCTTCAGGGCGTCAGCTTCCTCTTTAGTGAAATACCGGGGCGCATCCAGTACAGGAATAGAGCGGATACTGCTGAATTTACCGGGATTTAAAGGTGTTATTACGCTTGCATCCGTTGCTTTGCTGAGCACCTCGCTCTTGCTGCTAATAGCTTCTGAGCTATCGCCACCAAATAGTCGAGTCATGGTTCCCATTATTTCGCTCCGATTTGAATGTTTACGCGGACTGGAGGGAAAAGATTTAAAGGGTTGATTTGTCGCCACAGGGACATCGCCAGCACAAACACTCCCGCCGATGCGAGTACGAGCGCGATAAGTTGCCCGAAATCAACCCAGTCTAGAAAGTTAGTGGAATTTTGGCGGCTAAAACTACACACCGGGGACGAACCATCATTAGTCCAATCAAGGGTGTCTACACT
>NZ_JAUPTE010000127.1:0-9984 GCF_036701705.1 Microcoleus sp. w1-18aA5
CGTGAGGCTATTTCTGCCCATTCTTGTGACTTGGCTCGGCCTGATCTCATTCCCGAATTTCAGACCTGAATCCTTACGGCATCTATTTCGAGCCATTGATATTTGATAAACCGCCACAAAATCTCAATTAAATTCAATTCAGGTGAATAAGTAGGCAATTCAAATATAGTTAAACCGCGTTCTTTCCATTCTTCAATTTTCTCGAAAATGGCATTGCTAGTATGGATAGAAGCTTGATCTAGTACAATAACTGTTGGCCGCTCCACCACAGCAAAGAAAGTATCTATGCAGGCTATGATTACATCAGAATTAATAGTCTGCTCTGAAACATAAGCAGGTCGAGTGTTTTGCCGATTCATGATTCCCAAGACATTTAAACGCTTTGTTCTACGACTATCAATTGACAAATATTCACCAATATCTTGCCATCCATAAGGGACACAAGGGATGCCACAAAATCCGGACTCATCCAAATAGTATAAATCAATTTTTCCCTCATCTTCTAATTGTTTTAATTCTGACAACTTTTCTTTTTTTCCCTTGTATTCTATGGGGTCTGGCTTGCCGCCAACACCTCGACGCATCCTATGCCAACTCATCCTTTTTTTTTAATTATTTTCTTAATTGTTTCTGTACTTATATTAACAGACCATTCTTTTTTGATTTTTTGTACTACTTGCTTTAATTGTTTGGGTTGCAATTTTACCCAGTCTCTAATTTGATCTGATTGTGCGGAATTAAATGTTTCTTTTCTGCCTCTACCTGGTTTATTATATAATCCGAGCATTCCCTCATCTTCCCATCGATTCAACCAGTTATACATAGTCTTATAACTAACTTTAAAAATTTTCATTAAATTTTCATTCTTGATATTTTGTGAAGCCAAAATTAAAAAATGTGCTCTTTGGCGCACTTACTTGATGATGTCTGCTTTCGCGATAAATTCGGTTTAGCAATTTTAAGGAAAGTGGGTTAATATCTCGAAGTAAAAACATATAAAACCTCTTTAAACACAACTTGATGTTTTTTATTATATCATATTAGTTGTTTGTGTAATTAATTTTGTTTGACTGCTTATGAGGCAGTATCCATCCCTAGTGGAAAAAGTTTTTTTTTGGGAGTTTTCGCATTTAGACAAAGTTTGTTTTGAAGCATATTTACAACTTTTGTCAAGACAATATCCTCATGAATTACACATCATTCAAGTAGATAACGCACCCGCTCATAATTTAAGCTCATCTGAATTACCAGACAATATCATTTTACTATTTCAGCCTCCGGCTTGTCCTGAAGTAAATCCCACAGAAAGAGTGTGGGAATATCTGAAAGATTTTTTAGCGAAAGTCAGTGTTTAGTAATCTGGACGAACTTCGCATAAGAGTCCAGGAAATTTTGGTATCTTTCACCGATCGTGTCATGGGTTTTCTCACCGGATGGTCTTGGATTTTACATTCTTTATCTCTATCAATACTCCGGACAGTTTTTGAGATCGAGGCTGAAACCCTCATTCTACCGTTAGCATTCGACCTCACTGAGAAGGCTGAAACCCTCATTCTGCCGTTAGTGATTGAAAACTGTCCGGACTATTGTCTATCACATCTTTAAAAAAATGGTATTACACTATTGGTGCGCCAGTTATAGCGCCCCTCAATCGATTTTAGATTTTAGATTTAGATTTTAGATTGAAGAAAGCGACCCCACTGATAAATCCGGGGGCTGGCGATCGGGATTCGGAGCTTTTTTCTCGATCCACGAATCAATCCGGGGGCCCCGGATTAAATTGCTTGATTGTCAATTGCAGGCTTTCAGGAATGCGGTTGCGGTGAAAGTTATTCATCCATTCGCATCAGCTTGCGGTAAAACGTTTTAGAAAAATCGACGGTACGAGTTCGCTGAAAAGTCAGGAGAACCTCAATTAAGCAACTAACAAACTCAGAGCTTTGCATAGTCACTTCGTAGCTGAGTTCAGCATTGCCGTCAAACAACACCCGACAGCGGGTTAAGTCGATCGGCAGCGACGAGATATTCCAACTAGCGACAAAGGGCACGCTCTCCCCGCCGTCAATTTTTCTTGCCCCCTCCAAGCTTTTGAGCTTGTAGAGGCCAATAGCGTGCGGTAAAAACTTGCGCCTGGGCTCTTGACAGAAAGGCGCGTAGACTTTCACTTCTTTGTCATCGGCTGGCTTGAGTTGAGGAATAGACATATTTCCACCTTAGACAATTATTACTAACAGATAGTTTAGATCCCCAGAAAAAACTAGCAGATATTCCTGGTCGATCGCAAGCAAAAGTCAGTCGATTTTAGATTTTAGATTTTAGATTTTAGATTTACAGCACAAAAGATGAATCTGCCAGCAAGAAGGGGAGTTGAAAATTTGGGGTGGCGAACAACTGAAGTCTGGAGGCTTGTATCCATTTGCGGGTAAAGCCAAATACTTTATGCAGCACCCGTTTACCAATGCCGTACAAACACCTAACCCGCTGGTTGTCCTCCCGTCCGCTTTCGACAAAAGCCCAGAAACTGATACAGTAGATGCTTATATCTAAAATCAAAAACTATTGGTGGTTGAATCAAGTAACCTATGCAGGAGAGTTCTTGGCCAGAAAACGACGCTCGCAGCGAGCTTAACTTGGACATCTCTGATTTAGCTCAAGAAGAGCTCAAGAGTTTGACCTCGCACTCGAAGCTCAGCAAAGTATTTGCTATACCAGACATTGGCGACAGGGTGTTTGACGCGGAAACAAAAGCAGATATCCCGGTGGCGGTGTCTGTGCCGGGAACTCCCTCTTTTCCTCAAAATCTGTACCGGGGACGCCGCGGAAAAGCCGCCGCAGTGCTGACTGCAATTTGGGCCGGCACGATCGCCCTGCACTTGATTTCTTGGGGTGCGTGGGTAGTGTGGGGGTTGACTGGACTGCTGTGGATGCAAGCATTTCGAGTGTTGTTTGCGGAACCCAAGCCCGCACTGCCGCCTCTTGCCGATGAAAGTCGGGAGGATTGGCCTTATGTGTCCCTGCTGGTAGCGGCGAAAAATGAGGAAGCGGTGATTGCCCGATTCGTAGAATCCATCTGCAATATAGATTATCCGATCGACCGCTACGAAGTTTGGGCGATCGACGATCACAGCAGCGACGCCACGCCGCTAGTATTGGAACAGCTAACCAAAAAGTACCCCCAGCTCAAAGTATTTCGCAGAGGAGCAAATGCCAGCGGCGGCAAGTCGGGAGCACTGAATCAAGTGTTACCGCTGACTCGCGGGGAATTTGTGGGAATATTTGACGCCGACGCGACGGTAACGCCGGATTTGCTGCGCCGGGTGCTGCCAGTGTTCCAAGGAGAAAAGGTAGGGGCTGTGCAAGTCAGAAAAGCCATCGCCAATGCTTCGGTAAATTTTTGGACTCGTGGCCAAGAAGCAGAAATGGCTCTCGACAGTTTTTTCCAGCAGCAGCGGATTGCGATCGGCGGCATTGGAGAATTGCGCGGTAACGGCCAATTCATGCGCCGCACCGCCTTGGAAAGCTGCGGAGGCTGGAACGAGGAGACGATTACCGACGACCTGGATTTGACCGTGAGGCTGCACCTAAACCGATGGGACATTGAATTTCTCGCTTTCCCGGCCGTGTCAGAAGAAGGAGTCACTAACGCTCGCGCTCTGTGGCACCAGCGCAATCGCTGGGCAGAAGGTGGCTATCAGCGTTATCTTGACTACTGGCGACTAATTTTGCGGAACCGCATGGGAACTGGGAAAACTTGGGATTTATTTGGATTTTGGGTATCTCAATATTTCTTACCCACAGTAGCGCTACCCGACTTTGTGATGTCAATTGCGCTGCGCCGGATGCCGATCGCCAGTCCCATAACTTTTATGACCCTTACATTGTCGGTGGTGGGAATGTTTGTCGGTTTGCGTCGCACTCGCAAAGAGACCAAATTTGATGTTAAAAGAGTTTTTGTCACCTGGCTGCAAACGCTGCGGGGTACTGTGTATATGTTCCACTGGCTGCTGGTAGGGACTGTAACGGCTCGGATTGCGGTACGGCCCAAGCAGCTCAAATGGGTCAAAACCGTCCATCAAGGCGCTGTTAATAGCATCAAGTAAACAATTCGCAGAAATATCTCGGCACAGTATCGCCGAACGTCCGAAGATTTTCTGAGACAAAAAAACACCAACGCTCGCCCAATATCTCCCCGCTAGAGCCTAAGAGTAAAATTTAGAAATTCCGAGAAAAAAACACTTTGAAACAGCTTAGGTAATAGGTAATCGGCGAGCGGTAATAGCGAATAAGTAATCGGCAATACAAAAGTCTAAATTTAAAAGATAAAAGCGAGAATTTTTAACTTTTAACTTGACAAAAAACCAATTACTATCTATTAATTATGAATTGCCAATTAGGACGAATTGCTTGTTGCCAACTACCCGTCACCCGTAATTGATAATGGATTTGTTAGAGTACCAAGCTAAATCTTTATTTCGACAGATGGCAATTCCGATTTTGCCCTCGCAGCGGATTGACAATCCCGCCGACCTCAAAGGACTGAAAATTCCTTACCCAGTTGTACTCAAATCGCAAGTGCGGGCTGGGGGACGGGGCAGGGCGGGCGGTATCAAGTTTGTAGAAAATACGATCGATGCAGTAGCTGCCGCCCAAACAATTTTTAATTTGCCGATCGAGGATGAATATCCCCAAGTCCTGCTGGCAGAAGCAAAGTACAATGCCGACCAAGAATTGTACTTAGCGGTACTCCTAGACCCCGTAGCGCGCCGCCCGGTGCTTCTGGGTTCGAGCCAAGGAGGTATGGATGTCGAAGGGTCGATCGATCAAATGCAGCAAGTTGCCGTAGATCAAGAATTTTCCCCATTCTACGCGAGGCGTCTCACGCTGAAAATGGGATTGCAGGGAGACTTGATTCAATCGGTGAGCACCATTGTCGAAAAAATGTACCGACTGTTTGTCGAAAAAGATTTAGACCTAGTAGAAATCAATCCTCTCGGCATCAGTCCCAGGGGAGAGGTAATGGCTTTAGACGGTAAAGTCACCGCCAACGACGATGCCTTGGGACGACATCCAGATTTGGCAGCACTCTCGGAGAAGAAGCTCTTGGGCGGGTTGGCACGGGAAAGAAGAAGTCCCCATGCTGGGGGCGATCGCTCCCATTCCCAGTCCAAGGTTCAGCAGTCGCCGGAGTTTGACCCCAAATCTAAATCCCCAATCTCGAATTCCCAATCCCTGCAATTAATCGAACTAGACGGGAATATCGCGATTTTGTGCAACGGAGTGGGCCTGACAATGGCAACTCTAGATGCTGTAACCCACCAAGGAGGAAAACCCGCTAATTTTGTGAATATTGGTTCCCTAGACCGCTACTATGCAGCAAATGCCCTGCGCGATCGCGTGGAGTTGGGTCTGGAGTTAGTCGCTCAGGATAAAAGCGTTAAGGTGATACTTGTAAATATTTTGGGCAGCGCCTCCAAGACCGAGGAAATAATCGCTGCAGTAGCCGTCTATTTGGAACGGAAAGCTCGCGCTAACCGCCACATCCAAATTGTGCTGCGGCTGGTAGAGATCGATGCTGATGCTGTTAAAAAGCGTTTGGGACAGTTGCCGGTGCAGTTAGCTAGCACTTTGGATGAGGCCGCGGCCGCTTCTGTATCCTCCGCCAAGTAGCGGCAGTCGATCGGCAAAAAACGAGATTTCTGTACAGATCAAGGCTTTCTGCTTTTAACAGATCGAGTGTCAAGTGGGAAAAAATGAATTTAACTCCTGAAAGCAAAGTCCTAGTACAGGGCATTACAGAATCTCCCGCGTCCACCCGCGCCGCCCTGAGGATGAAAGCATACGGCACGAATGTAGTCGCCGGTGTTAGTCCCGGTCGGGGGGGGCAGGAAGTGGAGGGAATTCCGATTTTTGATTTGGTAGAACAAGCAGTGGCGGCAGTGGGTCAGGTTGACACTGCGGTAATTTTGGTAGAGGCTTACTCGGTGCTGGATGCTGCTTTAGAAGCGATCGCCGGAGGAATTCGGCAAATCGCGATCGTTACTGGGGGAGTGCCTCCTCTGGATATGGTGCACTTAGTCAGAAAAGCAGAAGCCACCGAAACTTTGGTAATCGGGCCCAACAGTCCGGGGATTATTGTGCCCGACAAACTGCTGCTGGGAACTCACCCCAAGGAATTTTACACTCCCGGCCCGGTGGGAGTGATCAGCCGCAGCAGCACTTTGACTTACGAAGTTGCCCTAGAACTGACGGAGGCTGGATTGGGACAGTCGATGGCGGTTTGTATTGGCTGCGACGCGATTGTCGGTTCTTCTTTTATGCAGTGGCTGCAAATTTTGGACGAAGACGACAGTACCGAAGCGATGGTTTTGGTAGGGGAAGTTGGCGGGTGGAGTGAACAAGCTGCTGCTTCTTACATCGCCTCGGCGATCGACAAACCCGTGGTTGCTTATCTGGCCGGCCGCTACGCTCCCAAGGGGCCGTCTTTAGGCCACGCCGGCATCCTGATCAGTTCTCGGGCCGCTGCCCAGAAAGCCTTTGGAGTTTCGGCCCCAAACAAAATGGCTGCCTTTGAAGAGGCGGACATACCTGTGGCGGCTCGACCTTCAGAAATTCCTAAGTTGCTCAAAAAATTGCTCAAGAAAAATTGATTGCCTTGGGAGTTTTCACAAAAGTCCTAACCCTCTTGGGGGTTGGGATAGGGGTAGGGCGGGGGCGGGTTGGGTCTCAAAAGTGTCTGCAGAATGCCACAACAGCCGCTTCAACCCGCCTTTAGGACATATTTATGATTTTTTTACCAAAGTCCTCTGATCGGCGTCACAGGCTGCGGTGCGGGTGCTGGCAAGGGGGCGGCGCGGCGTGGCGCTGGAGGCGGAGTTGTTGGCTGCACGCTCCGGCGAGGTTCGATCGGACTTTCGGTGGAATTGGTTTCAGTTGTGCGAGTTGTCGATCTCGTCACATCTTGAAGCAGGCTTCGCAGAGTTCCAGCTATACTCTGAACTTTCCCAACAGCGGTGCGAAGGCTGGCAACATCTACGTAAACCTCGTTGAGAGGATACTTTTTCAGGATTTCCAGCAGCGATACCTTACCGTCATCCCCGGATGCCAAGATCACCGCTGCCCGCAAAGCTTTCCCGCTTTCTGTGCGGCGCTGAGTCCGAATTGCTTGACCGATGTCGTCAGTGATTTTTTCTCCTGGGGTGCTGTAAACCACCCGGGCCAGATTAGCAGGCTTTAAACCAATTTCTAAACCCATGAAACCCCGCAGTATTTGCGCGTCCATTTTGGAGACCCGGATAATTTGTTGGAGGGTTGGCGTCGTCGTGCCGTTTTTAGCAAAGTCTTCTAAGTCGCTGATATTGATGGCTTGTCTGATCGGGCCAAATGTGAGGACAACTTTTTCGGCCCCTAATGCTCTACTGCTGCTAGATAATATGCTCCCGCTTGCTCCTAAAAGTAGCGCAATGCCGATCGATACAAATTTTGTTAATTTCATATTCACCGCTACATTAAAATTATTTTTTCGAGATTTGTACATTTTTGTACATTATAGATGCAGCAGTTATATTCTACAAGGTCGCCAGTGTAATTTGTGCCCGCGTCACACCGACAATCTCGACCGAGACTTTTTCTCGATCTTGACTTTAAAAATAAGTAACCATATCTGCCGAAATCTTTTCGCTTCTATTCCTTCTGCCTTCTACCTTCTCAATTTTCAGCCTTCTATATCACAGTGTCTTCCACCTTCTACATAAGTGCCTTATAAAAATTATAGGAACTGCCCTGACGGGAGGACGTTCTTAATTGCACAAACATAAGGGGTCGATTGTTTCTTCTTTCTCTCTTAGGCAACTAAATCCCTCTTTCTTCTTCCTTCCTTCTCGCTTCTTCTTCCTTCTTCCCTTCCTCTTCCTTCTTCCTTCTGCTATATGTTGAAAACCAAGCGCAAATCCAAGAAATCAAAACACAAGCACAGCGAAAAAACAACAGCGCTCAGCAAAAAAGAAGTAGCTGCACAAAAACGCAAAATTTCAGAAAAGCGCAATGAATTGGTGCAGGCGATCGCCATAAGCTGCTTAGTCAGCGTTGCTCTCAGCATTCCCCTGTTGTTCGTAGCCCACCCTAAGATTGCTATTGCAGGAGGCGCAGCCGCAGCCATTTTGCTGCTTTCCTACAAATACCCCCGTCAAGCTTTATGGACTTTTCTAATTTACCTGCCTTTCAGCGGTACAATTACCTACGCAATTGGCGGCGGGAATGCTGCATTTCAAGTAGCCAAAGATGCTTTCTACATACCAGCTCTCATCGCCCTAATTCAAAGCTGCAAAAAGAAACAGTTGCGCCTGTTCATTCCCAAACAAATGCTTTCTACCTTTAGCATCCTGTTGATGATGGCAATGCTGACTTTAATTTTTGTCAACGGGGAGATGCAGCTCAACCCTAGGCCGGGCGACAAACCAATTCTGCAAGGAATTCTCGGCTTAAAAGTATTGATAGGTTACATACCGCTGATTGCTTGTACCTATTATCTGCTCCGCACTAAGAAGGATTTAGTATTTTTTAGTCGAATGCACATCGTTTTGGCGATCGTTTGCTGCCTTCTCGGTTTGATTCAGTACCTGTTGCTGCAAAGTGGAAAGTGTGCAGGAACCAGAGGCATGACCGGAGCAGAATTATATAAAGCAACGCTGGAAGCTCGATGTTTTGTCGGCGGTTCTTTGGTGTTCAGTCCAGAAGTCAAGTTTGTCCGCTTGCCGGGAACTTTTGTCGCGCCTTGGCAGTGGGCGTGGTTTTTAATTTCTAATGCTTTTTTAACCTTTGCCTCTGCCTTTTGCGACCCTTCATTCTGGTGGCGAGTTATCGGTTTATTTGGCATGGCATTAGTATTTGCCAATGCAGTTATTTCCGGTCAAAGAGCTGCTTTAATTATGGTTCCCGTTGCTACAGCAATCCTGCTAGTTCTCACCGGTCAATTAGTTAATTTCAAACGATTTATTCCCATCGGTGCAGGACTGGCGATTCTGCTGTTTGTCGGTGCAGCTATTAACCCGGGAATTATCGAGCAACGGTGGGATAGTTTTGTTAGTCGCTGGAATGCTGCACCGCCCCAGCAGTTTCTCTTTAATCAGTTCGAGCAGAGCAACAATTTTATCATTGACAAACCTCTTGGTAAAGGTGTGGGACGAGCCACTAATTCAACACGAATATTTGGTGCCACGCAGCTAATTGAAACTTTCCAACCTAAGTTGATATACGAACTCGGTTATCCGGGAATGATTAGTTTTCAGGTAATGCTTTTACACTTAGCTTTTCTAACTTTTAGAGCTTACCGATCTGTCAAGGACAAAAGTTTGCGGAGTTACGGAGCTAGTTTTTGGGTGTTTGTTGCATTTATTACGATCAATACTCAATACTATCCGCTGGATGTAGATCCAGTGTCCGTGTATTACTGGGTTTTAGCTGGGGCGATTTTAAAGTTGCCCAAAATTGATAAACAGGTGCAGGATGAAAAACACCAGGAAGTTGAGTCAAATGAATTGCAAGTTCACCAGCCATTAAAGGAGAAAAAAATTATTGCATCTTCCCCAATTTGAGAATATTTTTGATTGTTCAGTTTCGTGGATTCTTTCTTGTTCAGTAACCCGCTTTCGCTCCAAGGCGATCCAAAGATAGCCCGCCCTCCTGGGTTTATTTGTGCTAAAACCCACCCCTACAGCATATTTTGGCTTTTAACTTTACTGCGGTTGCCAAACCGGAGTGTCAGGATTCAAATCTTTGTCGTTTGTCAATTTAGTCAATCCCGAACCGTCTCGATTAATTACATACAAGTTGTTTTTGTCGCCTTCGGTTTCATTATATATAAAAGCAATTTGCTGGCTGTCAGAAAACCAAGATAATTGCTGGGGGGTGACAACCAGCCTGAAACCGAGAGGTGGTGAGGATTGAGCCAATCCGCTGCTCAAAAAAGATAGGCAGCATAATTGTTAC
>NZ_JAUPTE010000128.1:0-9885 GCF_036701705.1 Microcoleus sp. w1-18aA5
TGTTAGGGCTTGACCTTGACGGAGTTTGTAGGGGTGTTTTGACAGCGCCTTCAAGAATTACCTTTTGGTAGTTTCTTGACACTCCCTGCTGCTTCAGCGCAGGGAGTGTCAAGAAGGTCTGAAACTTTTGAACAGCAGGAAGTTCAGACTCGTGTAAGACGAAAATTATTACGGTGTGATAGTCAAAGGGCGGAAGGTGGGTTGTAGTTGTTCCACCGCTGCATTGGTTTCAATGTAGTGACTTCGATCACTGGTAACACGGACTTGGTTCACTCAATATTTTCAGTATTATCACGGAAAAAAACCAGCACCATCACTTGCTCTTAGGAGAAACCACGAGATGATTAAGGTGTCGAGTTCAAAACAATCCCATGTCTCCAGTTAATCTTCTCCCCGGCGCTATCAACGAATTAATTGCCACTGTCACCGATACTCACCGCGTTACCAAAGCTGACCGCTACGGCATGATGGCCGCCATCCTTGATGAGTCTATCAGTGAAGAAGAACGTGGCTCACTCGATCGTCTGATTCGCTCCCTGGTCAAAGGTCGGATTCAAGTCAGTGATGAACTCTCCATCATCTCGTAAGTAGAAAGCTCGTTGAGAACTCGACACTCTACAACAGCTTTCGATGGGGAAAGTTTAGATTAGTTACTGATATTGCGATCGGCCTCTACCAGGATAGCTTTTTGTATAATGCACTTTTGACATAGACGATTAGCCTTCCCAACTTCATAAACATTATGACGGATACCATCCAGCATCTCATTGAGCCACACATTCAAGATTTGGGTGGATTCCAAGCCCGCCGCTTGCTTCCCTCAGACGTTTTAGCACTGGTAGGCCCGTTCATCTTCTTTGACCATCTCGGCCCTGCGGTGTTTCCACCCGGCCGGGGCGTGGATGTCAGGCCGCATCCGCACATCAACTTAGCAACCGTCACCTACCTGTTTGAAGGTGTTTTGCTGCATCGTGATAGTGTCGGCAGCGTTCAAGAAATCCGTCCCGGTGCGGTGAATTGGATGACAGCAGGGCGAGGCATTGTCCACTCTGAACGCACGCCTGACGACGATCGCAGCAAAGAAGCCATCCTGCATGGCATTCAAACCTGGATAGCACTTCCCGATGAATACGAAGAAACCGACCCCTGGTTTCGGCATCATCCGGCTTCTGAGTTGCCTGTTTGGGAGGATGCAGGAGTTTCGTTCACCCTAATTGCGGGTGAGGCCTATGGTCGTACTTCGCCAGTTCAAATATTTTCACCCATGATTTATCTGGACGTGGAACTAACTGCTGGAAGAGAATTTACCTTACCGGGTCATTACAGCGAACAGGCAGTTTACAGCGTAACAGAGGGGCTTTTGATCGATGGAGTGCCTCTGGAACAACATCGATTAGCTGTTCTCACTTCCGGCACTGAAGTAAACATTTCTGCTTCAGGCAAGGCTCGTTGTATTGTGATTGGCGGTGAACCTGTTGGTGAGCGCCATAAGTGGTGGAATTTTGTTTCGAGTCGGCACTCGCGCATTGAGCAAGCCAAACTCGATTGGAGAGAGGGACGGTTTGATCAGGTTCCTCAAGAGACAGAGTTTATTCCGTTGCCAGAAGAGCCACCTTCTCAAGCAGAGCAACCGTTGTGAATAACCGCAGCGATTTAAATTAAAAAACTGTTTTTTGATTCAGAATTCGTCTTTTTTACCTGACGGGGTTGTCACCCCGTCAGATTGGTGGATTGACAGCCGGGACAAATCATAAATTTTTTTACTTGATTAGAGCTTTTGTTTATACCATAAATATGCAACGCTCATTGAGTAGGTGAGAATATTGTAGGGATGATTGATTAATTAGCCCTAGAATTTTAGGATGGTAATTATATCAAGTCTGAGCGAGCGATCGCAATACCTGAGACTCTGGAGGCTTGACTAATAGTTGCACCAGGAATCCCAGTTCCGGGTGAACCCGTCCCTAAAGGATTGGGATGCTTTCGTAACTATCGGCCTATATTCCGCTTCATTTGATCGAGTTCTTCGTCTGCTTCCCAGCGTTGAAACTTTTCTTCTAAAGGATCTGCCGCATTAAAACTATTATAATTTGAACTCTGATTCCAACCCTTTGTATCCCAATTTGGCTCTGTTTTAGTGGTAGTTCGAGTTGCAGCTTCTGCCGCTTTTGCTCGGACTTCTTTTCGGCGTATTTGAATTTGGCGGTACAGTTCTTTTGCTTTTTCAATCCGTTCTTTGCAGCCTTGCATTTGACCCCAGCGCTGATTTCCCTGACGCAGCAAAGCTGCTTGCCGCTCTTGGGCGGCTTGAGCTAAATCGAGCCTTTTAGCAGCTTTAGCTTTGTTGATGCGATCATTCCAGCGCTGAATTTCTTGAGCGGCGGAGAGAATTTCGGCTTGCAGTTTTTTCTCTTGTTTTTGAATATCAAGAATCAGCCGCAGAGTGTCTTCTTCTTGTTCCTTCAGTTGTTCTTCTATTGCCTGCAATTCGAGATGGGGATTGCTACGCAAAAATTCTTCTAATCTGGTTTCTAGAAAGCGGCTGAAATCATCAAATAAGCCCATTTTTTATAATTCCTCAGTCATCAGTTATGAGTCATTAGTCATTGGTCATTAGTTATTAGTCATTGGTTCTTAGTCACTGGCGATCGATTATCGATCCTGAGTTGTTAGTTATAGCAGAAGAAAGTTCGGTAACGAATTGGGGAAGCGATTTAACGGATAGAAGCAAGAAGCAATAAGAGCAATGGTTTCAGCAATTAAGAACGTCTTGGCGGTTCCTATATTATAACTGTTTTCACTGCTCGTCATATACAGCCCGATCGCTGCCCATTACCAATTACCGATGACCTAACTCATAACTAATGACTGATGACTAATGACTCATAACTGATGATTGATTAGAACTTTTGGCCGACAAAAACCGATCGCACATCTCCTCCCTTGCGAATCACTGCTTCTTGATTTTTGATTTCTGCCAGCGTCCAACCGCTAGCGCCGATGCTTTCGCCGACATAAATTCTGCGGGCTACGCCGTCTACTTCAAACAAAGCAGCCGATCGATCGCCCAACTCCAAAATCCCAACCAGCGTGTGCGCGGAAGTTGGGGCGCTGCTGACGGCCGGTGCCGATTGATCGGGCGCGGGGGCAGATTGCTGGGCTGGGGGCGCAGGTGCCGGTTCGGTTTCGCGAGCCAAAATCTTTGGCTGGGGAGACTCCGAGGGGGAAGGGGAAGTGGCGAGGGGATCTCGATTTCCCGCAGCGGCGATCGCACGACCGGAGGCTGGAGCAGCAGGTGAGGGGGAAACTGCGCTGGTTTGAGGAGCCGCCGGAGCCGCAGCTACCGGGGCAGCCGGAGCCACAGTCACCTGAGCGGGGGGAGGGATGACTACGACTTGGGGTGCTGGTGCTCCCGGCTGCGAGGCAGCTTGTTCGAGGGCATTAGCAATGCGGTTGACTGCTGTCGAAAGACCTGCGGTCGCGGGCGGCGCGCCGGAAATTGGAATGCTCGGCAGCGTCCCTGGGGTGGGGGCTCCGGGAACTCCTGCAAGTTGGGGGTTAGCTGGGGGTGCTTTTTTTTGTTCGATCGCATCTAGGGATCGCTGCACATATTCCACAAACGGAGTATCTGGTGCTGTTTTGCCACTTGCTGCGGGTGTCTCTGGTGCGGGGGCAGCGGGCAAGCGCACGAGTCCCGACCTGCTTGCGAGCCACAACCCCATGACTAGCAGCAGCGACCCAAATGCTGCTCCCAGCAGCATTCTGTCGAATGATTGTTTGGACTGCTGTTTTTTGGTTGTTTCTAGGGCGACTTGGCGGGCGATCGCTTCTACGTCTTTTTCGCCCCGCTGCGGCTGGGGGGGTGCCAACTGCGACAAAACTATTTGAGGTACCGAGATCGACTTGAGCGCCACGAATTCTGGCTGCACGGGTTCGGATGGCAGTCCGCCGCTAGCGTCGAATGCTCGATCGACTCCTTCAAACAGTTCGTCCATCAACTGATCGGCGTAGGACTCTACTGCCACTGCTTCGGCTGGCACTGTTTCCACCGTCGCCCTCACGGCGATCGGCTCTGACGCTGATTCCAAAGACATCTGTTTGGCGATTACTTTTTGAGGCATAGTTTTCTGTTTGCTCCCGCTCCTCGACAACCCTGAGATTCTCAACTTCAGACTTCTACAGGATACTTGTGATGTTGACCAATTCTTGGTTAAGAACAGGTCAATTGTATCTTACCCATCACCATATTTTTAGTCCTCGGCCAACTTACTTTGCTCGATCGACTTTTGTTTTACCTGTTTTGGGCCTTTTCGCCGCTGTTTTCTGCTGCCAGTCTTATTTGCTTACCTTGACTTTTACTGCACATTCTACTGCTTTTGTCAACCCCACCCTCCGGGGCTTCGCAGTTTTTGACACACAGCTTTACTTGAGGATCTCGCAAAAAAAGCGGGTTTTTTGCCGCTGTTTCCGCTTGCGTTCCAGATTTGACAAGGATTTCAGACTTTTATCCGTCTTAAGTTTGTTAGTCAGTTTGCTTGACAGTAATAACCGGTTGCAGATTTTCTCATAACTCATGGCTGCAACAAGGGTAACAACCGCTGTAATTCCCCACAAGCTGCCTGAAGCGATAGCGGCGCATCTTCTGGTAAGCTCTGAGAATAACATCGATCGGCTAAATCTTCAACAACGGTTTTGCAAACAGCCTCATTATTCTTAAATTTTGCATAAACAGCCTCCTCATTCACAGTTTCTCCCTGCAAATAGCGTATCCAAGTCTCAATATTGCGCTTGGGAACAAAAATCGCGATCGCCTCATTCGATTGCCTCTTTTTCTGAGCATCTTCAGCAAGGACACTAGCTAACTCATTAAGTCTTGCTTCCAGCGTACCCGTATCTGCATCAATTAACACAACTAATCCGATCGACACCCGGTTTTTATTCTGGCGATAAGCTTTCACTTCCGCCAGATACTGAGTGCGTACATACTGTTCTCCAGCTTGGCTACCGGGCGGACATATTTTAGCCCGAATTATACCTGTAAAACCTCGCTTTTTTAGGAAATAACGCGCAAAAACAAACTGCTGTAGGTCCTCGCAGAGAATGACAATCTGAACTCTACGCTGACTCATTCAACCATCCCCGTGCAATCAGTTCAGAAACTGGCAATCCCGAAGTATCAGCTACTTCATTGCTAATTCGTTTGACTCGAACAGCAGCATTGCTTTGACGCTCAAACCAATAGCCAATCGGTGAAGCTAAAAGATAGTTAATTAACTCAGGATGGTGAGAAATTAGTAATGCTTGAAGTTTTCCCTCGCTACAAAGGTCATAAAGCTCAATCAGCCAGGGTTGAATTTCTGGCAATGCTAAAAAGTTTTCCGGTTCATCAATCCACAAGGTATATTCTTCAGATTTAGTACCGTAAATCAGCGCGTATAAAGCCACTAAGGTTTTTTGTCCGTCCGACAATTCTCCGAGACGATATTCAATTGGCTTGCTGTTATCTGTTTCTCCTGAAAACCGCAATTTTAATACTAAATTATCTTCGCTTACTCGCTCAAACTTAAAATTTGTGAATCCATCCAAAACATCTCTTAAAATATTTCCAATTTCAGCAATTTTACCTTGGTCGTCAGATAAGTAGCGATACCAAGAAACAAAATTTTCCATCTTAGGAGTCAAACGCATTTGTTCTTGGCTACTTTCATCAACCATCAAGCTAGGAACAACTTGCACGATGATAAATCGCGCCATCCGTTCTCTAAACCAAGTTAACTTCGTGTTGTCGTTTCTTGGCATTAATGAAGGTAGCATAGATTGCGACCAGTCAAACTGGTATTGCGGCCCTTCTGAATGATTGTCTCGATAGAGTTGAACTTCGCCTAAGTCAAATTTTAGTAAAGGCTTGTTATCAAAAAACAGACGCTCGTACCCAACACGACATTTATCTCGATTGTACTCAATTCCTAATTGATATGTGTAGGAGCCGCCATTACCGAGAATTTCTAGCTCGAAACGCTGAATTTGTAAAGTTTGCCAGCGGGTGCAGTCCGCAAGTTTGAAAATTGCTTCTACCTTACTGTCACCGCTGACAAATGCTTGGATTTTCTGCAACACCTCAAAAACTGTTGATTTACCCGAGCCGTTAGAACCCAGAAATAGATTAATTGCATCAAAGTCAAGTTCAAAGTTTACCAGACAGCGAAAATTGTCAATATATATTCGTTTCAGCATGGGATTTTTTCACTCATAATTCCTCTAGCTCCTGTCATTGTTAACAGGAGCTAAACACAACACTCGGACAACCCAAATTAACCCACCCGTTCGGCCAATTCCAACCAGCGCTCAGTCGCCTGATCGATCTGCTGCGTCAACTGAGCTAAACGATCCGATAACTTCTTTACCTCCGCAAACCCGCTCGGAGCATTGTTAGACAACCTCTTCTCAATCTCTTGTTTCTCAGCTTCCATCTTCGGAATTTGACTTTCTAATTGTTCGTATTCCCGCTTATCATTGAAGGAAACTTTGGTAGATTTTTGAGTGGAGCTTTGGAATTTTGAGTTATTAGATTCAGCCGTGCGTGTAAGTTTTTCTTTTTCTTTTTGTCCTTTGATTTCCTTGGCTTCTTCGGCTTTCTTGTAGTCTAAATACACGGAATAATTGCCTGGATACAAACGCAAATTGCCGCCCGGTTCCAAGGCGAAAACCATGTCGATCGTGCGATCGAGAAAATAGCGATCGTGGGACACCACAATCACGCAGCCGTTAAAATCTTCGAGATAATCCTCCAAAACCGCCAAAGTCTGCACGTCCAGGTCGTTTGTCGGTTCGTCCAAAATCAGCACGTTTGGCGCACTCATCAGCACTTTCAACAGAAATAACCGACGCTTTTCCCCGCCAGAAAGTTTGTTAATCGGTGCATACTGTTGGTTCGGTGGAAACAGAAACTTTTCCAACATTTGAGAAGCGGTAATGATTTCCCCGTCCGCCGTTTGCACCAACTCGGCTACACTTTTCAAGTATTCAATAACTCGCTGGTCTTCGTTCGGCGTCAAATCCTCTGAATGCTGGTCAAAATAACCGATATGAATGGTTGTGCCAATTTCGACTGTACCCGAATCCGGCTGAATGCGTCCGGTGATGATATCCATCAGCGTCGATTTTCCCGCACCGTTGCAGCCAATAATTCCAATCCGGTCTTCGGGTGTGAAATTGTAGGTAAAATCTTTAATTAAAGTGCGATCGCCGTAAGCTTTAGAGATATGCAGTAACTCAATCACCTTCTTACCAATCCGGCGGCCGGCTGTCGCAATTTCGACTTTGCCGTTGGCTGTTTTGAACTCCTGGGCTCGCATATCTTTAATGCGATCGATCCGAGCTTTTTGCTTGGTACTGCGCGCCTTCGGTCCGCGTTTGAGCCATTCCAATTCGCGCCGCAATACACCCGCGTGTTTGCGAACACTGCTGGCGGCGGATTCTTCAGCTAAGGCTTTTTTCTCCAAGTAATAAGCGTAATTCCCAGCATAATTGTAAAGGTCGCCGCGATCGATCTCCAGGATGCGATTGGTAACGCGATCGAGAAAATAGCGATCGTGCGTAATCAGCAGCAAAGCACCGCGATAGCCGTTCAAATAGTTCTGCAACCACTCCACAGACAGCGCATCCAAGTGGTTTGTCGGTTCATCCATCAGCAACACATCGGGCTCGGACAACAAGGCCGTTGCTAAGGCAATTCGCTTGCGGTAGCCGCCGGACAAGTCGGCAATTTTCGCATCAAAATCTTCAATCCCCAACTTGGTCAAAATCAATTTTGCCTTGGTTTCCAAATCCCACGCATCCACCTCATCGATGCGTTCAGACACCGCAGACAGACGCGCCATCAACTTGTCTGTATCGCCTTTGCCGTGGGACAATTGATCGGAAATTTCCTCGTATTCTCGCACTAAAGCCATTTGTTCGCCACTGTCGGCAAATACTTGCTCTAAGACAGTGTGATTTTCGTCTAAATCCGGCTGTTGGGGGAGATAGACAATTGTAGACCCTGGATTGACCCAGCGATCGCCAGAGTCGATCGACTCCAAGCCTGCAATCATTTTCAGCAGCGTTGATTTCCCGGAACCGTTAGTGCCGATGAGTCCGACTTTATCGCCTTCATCCAGGCTGAAACTGGCATCTGTCAAGAGTTCCTTGATGCCGAAGTCTTTTTTGATCGATCGCAGAGTAAAAATAGTCATGAGTATATAAGATGATTCGCCTAATTTCATGGTAGCATTCATTAGAGAATTTGAAATAATCCCCTAAATTCAATCTAATAATACTAGGATATCTGCAATGCAGCAAATATTACTTTTCGGCAAGGATGACAAGTTTTTTCCTTGGTGTGATGGGTTTGAAATTAAGGGTAACGGTAGCATTGATTTTAGTGTATCTGGAATTAATAAACTTCAGATACAAGAGGGTAAAGATATTAACTGGATGAATCTTATAGACTCACAATTACATAACTTGGCTAGCAAAGAAGAAATAATTGACCTAAAATCTCGTAGTGGGGGATATCCATTTGCATTTTACGACAAATACATATCAAGCCTTTGGAAAAAACTAGAGACTTACTGTAATCCAAAGTCCACTCCCGAAAGAGATTTTTTTAATCTATATTGTGATTTGTGCTGTCGAGATGTTCATGGGGGAGCATTGTTACCAGCCCTAATTCCTCATGTTTACCTTAATTGGGATTTTTCCAAGCGTTCAGAAGAAGAAAGAGCGAATAGAAAAAAGCCCTGTATTGTAGACTTCATATTCAAGAGTTCTGCGTTCGGAACCAACGATATAGTTGTCGTTGAAATTGATGGTCAATCTCACTACGCTAGGTATGATGATACTAAGAGACCAAAATATGAGCTTTCTGAAGATGTATATGCTGAACATTTAAAGAAGGATCGATGGTTGAGGAAGCAGGGATTTAAAGTTTTTAGAATTGGAAATAGTGAAATTAAGACTATCACATCATCGCCGGAAAAAGATAAACTCGATATTTTTCAGGATTTCTTTACCGAAGTATTTGGAGAAATTGTTTTTATTGCGCGATAGGGATTTGATTATAATCCATACTCTCCCTCGCATAACCGCAGTAGAACAGCGCTATAATAGACATAATCATAATCAGACTGGCGGTTTGTAAAGTGGATATTCTAATTGAGTCAACAAGGGGATTTGAGAAAGATATTGCTAAGTTGAGTGAAGACGAAAGAGCAGCAGTGATTAAAAAAATCAACGATTGCGCTAGTCTCTTTCCAACTAAAAAAGCTGATGTCTATCGTAAGCTGCGCCGCGTGCGCTTACCGACAAATCTTAATGGTTACGAATCTTCACTCTACACACTAAGGATTTCTCGAACACTAAGGGTGATTTGGGCAGTTGACGAAGATCCAATTTTTGGGCAAGTTATCTTTACTCTTTTTCGAGCAGTCAAACACGATGACCTCGATAAAGCATATCAGGGTGTAGCAGAGTCTCTATATCAAGATATGCTTGACCACAATCTAGAAGCTGCCCAAATCTCCTAAGCTTATTTATGGCACAGACTATTAAGCTCTGCGATGAATATGGCATTATTCACGAAGCCATGAAGATTTTGCCAGATGATGAGCTAAAGATTTGTTTTCTTGAAGCTTTGGCAGAACTTGAAGACAACGAATGTCACAGAACGAGAAAGTTTCCCAAGACGAGACTGCACAAAGTAAAGGGTGTGAAGCAGGCAATTTATCGTGCTGATATCGATAAAGTCTCAGGCTGGCGTATCCACGTTCAATAGACCTCTTGCGAAAGTCTCAGACGAGCGCTAGTTTGTCTTCAAAAAAAGTTCATAATTATAAATACCAGCGA